>NZ_JBHIOI010000042.1:2668-8565 GCF_042195415.1 Bartonella sp. CE47NXGY
GCGGGGGGCATGCTCACAACCTCTCAAGAGAGCACGATTTTAAGTTATGATGTGGTTTTAAGTGCTGATGCTTTAACCCAAGCAGGGATTGTGGAAGCTCAAGAAGGAGCATTAACCCTTCAAGTGCGTGATGGGGTTATCAATAGCGGCACAATGCGCGGTGAGAGTGTCGATGCTCATATTGGTGCATTTACCAATCAAGGGACGTTTATTGCAACCGATGATTTGCATTTGATGGTAAGCACACAAGAAGGCGCCGATCCGCAACAAGCCTTTCTGAAGAATACATCCGAAGGTGTCCTTCAAAGTGGTGGCGTTTTTGTTGTGACCGCAGGGCAATTAGACAATGCCGGTGTGCTTGGCTCTAGTGGTGAGAATGTTGCCCTCAATGTGGCAGGGAATGTCAGCAATAGTGGGCTGATTTACGCCAAAAAATCTATGGACGTATTCAGTGATGGTGATTTAACCAACACACAGGGCAGAATGATTGCAGAAGAGGCTCTCAGCATTGGTGGGCTGAAAGAGACACGTGCTGGTCATATAAATAATGAGGCTGGTCTTCTCAGTGCTTTAGCCGGTGAGATGAAGATTGTTGCAACGTCTTTTGTCAATAAAAGCGCTGAAACGACAAATTCAGAGCAACAAAACGCTACACATGATGAAGGTGCGCATGTTTTAGCGCGGGATGGTTTGCGCATTGATGTGGGCAGTTTTGAGAATGTTGATGGTCTTATTTCTACGCAAGGGGCAGTCAATATTGTTGCTGATAGTGTGATCCAAGCAGGGCACATAGAGATTGAGCGTGGTGACCTTCAACTGACCAGCCACGGTGATTTAAGCAATAGTGGCACAATAGAAAGCAATGATACCATTGCTTTGCATGCGCAAACAAATCTCAGCCAAACGGGGCGCATTGTCTCTAAAAAGCGGATAGAGCTTTCCAGTGATGGCATATTGACAATGGGCGAGACAAGTGAGGTTGGCGCCTATGATGTAACGCTGAAGGCAGGCACACTCACCCAAACTGGGCTTGTGGAAGCGCAAGGCGGGGTACTGACTCTCAACAGTCATGATGTTTTAAGCAATTCCGGTATTATGGTGGGCGGTGTTGTTGATGCGAAGCTTGGGTCTTTAGCCAATTCCGGTCAGCTTTTAGCCAGTGACAGTTTTACGCTTATAGCAGAAAGCCATGATCCGTCATTGGGGCAAGTTGCTCTGGTTTTAAATGGTGAAGACGGAGTTCTCAAAAGTGGTGGTGCTTTTGTCTTAACCGCAGATGTTTTGGACAATGCCGGCAGTATTGGTTCAAGTGGTGATGGGGTTGCGCTCAATGTGAGCGCTGATCTGAGTAATAGTGGGCTGATTTATGCCAAGAAATCTGCCATTTTCTCCTTAGATGGGGATTTTATTAATAAGTTTGCCGATGTCATTGCTGAAGACAATCTCATCATCCGTGGTTTAAGTGGAGAGCGGGCTGGTCATGTGATCAACAGCTCGGGTCTTTTAGAAGCCGTGTCAGGCGATATGATCTTCGATGTCTCAGCTCTCACCAACATGCGCGAAGGTGGGGTCGAAGTTAGCGATAAAGTGGTGAATCGCAATGTCTATGAAACATCACATACCGAAACAGATGGGTGGTTTCTTGTTGATACAACTACCACAACTACCAGAGTTACAACGACGGTTAGTCAGCAGCAGCCTCATTTTACCAATAATGCTGCCCAGATTTTAGCAGGGCGTCATCTCACGGTTCATGCCGGCGATATCCGCAATAGTTATAGTTTAATTGCTGCCAATGGCAACATTGTGATGCATGGCGATACGCTGCTCAATGAGGGGCGTGATTTAACCGAAACAACCAAGATTGAGACGACAACACGCATTGAGACTACATCTGGTGATATTTTGGGTGCAGGGGTGGCTCAAATAGGAGATACAGACACATCGGAATATGTTGATGATCCTGTAATAATCACGCGCACTTATGATGCTGTTTACGGCACGATTGAAGCTGGTGGCACGCTTGATGCCAAGTTGACAGGCTATATTGACAATCATGCGGTGCGTGAGGGGGTTGAGCAAGTTGGCTTAAGCTCTGGCGATAAAGGGTTGGCTGGTGTTAAAAACACCGATTTTGACGGTTCCAAACCACTGATTAGTGATGATCGATTGGACGGTATTATCAATGGTTTGAAAGGGCACAAAGGGCTTTTTGCACCAAGCACAAAAACACCCGCACCAGAATCCATACAAGTGCCAACGCAAGATGGGCTTAACTCTGTTAAGACAGAATTGGACCAGACCCAAACACCGGATGTGCCATTTTTAGTCGAGACGCGACAGGACTTTATCAACCCAAGTAAATTTTTGGGATCGGACTATTACTTAAAAAAGATTGGCAATTATAAGCCTGAGAACGTGTTTAAAAGATTAGGGGATGCTTATTTTGAATATCGTCTGGTGGGTGAGCAAATCTTTGAGCTGACAGGTAATCGCACTCTTCTTGATGTTGAAGATCCCAATGCTCAAATGCAAAGGCTCTATGACAATGCTGTGGAGCAGCAAGATCCCTTGGGGTTAGAGCTAGGCAAGCCCTTAACGCCTCAGCAAATTGCTGGGATCAAAAATGATATGATCTGGCTTGAGACCCACCTTGTCGATGGACAAGAGGTCTTGGTACCTCATGTTTATTTGGCACCAAACACTTCTTTAGCACAAGATGTTTATGGGGCAAAAACGCAGCAAGGAAACTTCGCCAGTGCTAGAATAAAAGGCAATGGCGTCACTATAGAGACGGACCGTTTTGCCAATAGCGGCACCATATCAAGTAATGGTGCATTGCATGTTTCGACTACGCAAACTTTGTTTAATGATGGTGGTTTTTTGCTTGGCAGCGGTGCTGTAGATCTCAGCAGTGGCGATCTTTTAGCCAATTCTTCCGGTGTTATTCTGGGGGATATCATCACCCTCAATGCGAAGACAATCATTGATGGGACTGCAAAAATCCGTGACACGAATGAATATGGTTTTGTTGATCGCAGTGGGCAGCAGGCTCAAATCATTTCTATACAGGATTTAAACATTCACTCCCTTGGCGATTTAAGCATGACTGGTGGCCAATGGAGCAGTGGCGGTCCGATGACGGTGATTGTCGATGGTTCTGCTACGTTTGGTTCATTAGTGCTAGAGAGTGACCATAAGGAGACATTGGAAAAAGGGCATTATAACGCCCAAAGCAGTGAGCACCGTTTGACAGAAGTCAACAGTGATGGAGATTTGACCATTGTCACAGGTGGTGAACTTAACCTTGGGGGAAAGTTTAAAGCCAAGGGCAATGGGGATTTCACCAGTGGTGGCGCTCTCAACGCGATTTCAGAGCAAGATTTTAACAGTTTTGATTTGGATCTGAGGGGCAAAGAAGGCGACAAATCGAAGCAAAAGAATAAGTTTCGTCAACAATCAACAGAAGTTACTACAAACAAAACCACGATAGAAGCAGAGGGCAACCTCTCCATGCACGCGCAAAATGGGGATCTCACGCTTGATGCGGCAGGGCTATCAAGTGGTGGTCAGACGCATTTGGCATCAGATACGGGAAAAATCAAGTTTCTGACCAACAAGGATCAAGATTTTAAGGACGTTTATCAGCGTAATGAAAACCTTGTGTGGTGGAGTGAGAGCGATAAAGGTTACCTTAAGGAGACCATCGAACATGTCACCATAGATGCTAAGGGTGGCATAAAGCTTGATGCGGGTGATGGCTTCGTTGTTGAGTATCAGGCAACCGGTGATTTAGACAAATCCCTTGAGCAATTGTCTCGCTCTCCAGGCATGGCATGGATCAAGCAACTGCGTGATGATCCAGAATTATCCAAGCAAGTGGATTGGCAAGCAGTTAAGGCTGAATTTAAAGACTGGGATTATAAAGCCCAAGGGCTGACAGAAGCCGGTGCGGCTCTCGTGGCATTGGCTGTCACGGCGGTTACGGGTGGAGCAGCCTCGGGCGCTGCCAGTGCCATTACCGGTGCTTTGGGGCTTGGCTCGAGCACCGCCATGAATGCAGCGATACAGGCTGGTGTCCAAGCGCTGATTAACAAAAGCGCTGTGGCTCTTGTCAATAATCGCGGCAACATTGCCGGTGCCTTGCATGAGCTTGGCTCTTCAAAGAATGTTCTCAGCATTGTTTCGTCGATGTTGACAGCAGGCTTAACCAGCCAACTAACGGAAATGGCAGGTGTTGGACAATCTTTGCCAAAAACCGCTCCTTTTGTCGATCGTATCGCCAGTGAAGCGGAAAAGAACCTGATCAAAGCCGCCATTGGCACAGGCGTTCAAACGGCTCTTGAGGGTGGCTCTCTTGACAAGAACTTTTTTAACAATCTGCGCATCGCCCTGTCTGATACGGTTGGCAAATCGTTGGCGGAAGAAATCGGTACCGCCAAGGCTGAAGGCAAAATAGATACGGTCACGCAGATCGTTGCCCATGCAGGACTTGGCTGCTTAAAAGGCGCTGTTGCGAGCGGTGCTTGCACAGCCGGTGCTGTGGGGGGTGCTGTGGGCGAAGCCACCGCTATGCTCCAGTTTCAATTGTGGGTGCAAGGCATTGTGAAAGAGGAAATGGGGGATCTAAACGGTCGCACCCCTACAGCGGAAGAGGAAGCGCGTATAAACGCAAAGATTGATGCGCAGTTTGCTGACTTTAGAGATCACACCATTGATGTTGCAAGGGCTGCCGGGGGCGTTGCTGCCGCCATTGCCGGTGGCAATGTTGATGCCGGCGCCGATGCCGCTGGTAATGCCGCTGCAAATAACTTTTTGGGTAGTGCACAACGCGCTCAGATGAAGAAAGAGTTAGAAGAATGCCCTGATGATCAGTGTCGAAGAGATGTTAACGAAAAATGGTTCGAGATTGATGAACAACAAGATAGAACTTTTGCGACAGGAATTATGGCTGGTCTCATTGCCGATGCACCAATCAAGCTATACGAGTTAGCTGATGGCGCTGTGAAGAACATGATGTTACAAATAATGATATTTGCTAGCAATCCATGGGGGGGCGCGAAAAGGGCTGTTAAAGACATTGAAACAGGAGCGTCTTGGGTCGTGAGTGGACATGTGATTGATGATGCCTGGGAAGGTGCTGGTCAATTCTGGGGAGGTGTTGAGGATGCGTTTATAGGGGATATAGATTACGTAAAAGAGAATCTTGAAAAAGCGGAAGTTAACGGAGCTTTTAATGCTGGTTTTGAAACTGGAAGATTATCAGCCGGAGTATTAGAAAACTTTGCTGGAGGAGCTGGAGCAGCCAAGGGAGCTATAAATCTTGGCAACAAGGCTGTGATCAAGTTCATTGCTAGGAAAGATTTTGCCCAATTCGCTTCCAAGAAAAATCTTGCCAAACTTGCAGCTCAAGGAGATCCTGACAAACTTGCGGCGAGGAAAGAACTGACCAAACTCGCTGCTAAAGAAAAAAAGCTTTGGTTAAAAAAGAAACCCACTAAATTTACCGATAGCAAATTTGGACAGACCTACACAGTTTATCGGAGAGACGATTTGTTTGATCCTAACCAAATTGTTAATTGGACAGTAAAGAAGAAAAAGGTGTGGGGTACCAATATTGAAAGGACAAAAACAGGAAGAGCACCTATGGGGTTTGATGGCAAGCCTGTTGAGTTGCATCACCTAAAGCAAACCCCCGATGGACCCCTAGCGGAAATTAGCCATGAATTTCATAAAAAATATACTTCTGTTATTCATGCTAATCCAAAAACACATCAATCGCTTATAGAGAGAAAAAAGTTTGAGAAGCAGAGAGAGGAATATTGGAAAGAATACGGCAATGGGCATGGAGAACAAAAAAACAGTAGTTTAGGAGGAATAATCAATATGAAATGGGG
>NZ_JBHIOI010000043.1:0-8000 GCF_042195415.1 Bartonella sp. CE47NXGY
TATTGGAAAGAATACGGCAATGGGCATGGAGAACAAAAAAACAGTAGTTTAGGAGGAATAATCAATATGAAATGGGGTATTATAGGTCTAGATTTTGACAGATGGGGACAGGAGCATCGGCAGTAATACTCTACGGTTGATGAAAAGAGAAAAAACAGAGATTTATAGAATAATTAATGGAGAATAATTGATGAAAACCTATACCTTAGATGATGTTGCAGTCTTAATTGATAAAGTAAATAAATATGATGAAGAGATTATCAATTTGGGTACTGAAGATGATGGAGAGAATGAAACAGATGATTTACAGATTGAAAAGGCGGAGAAAGCTTTGGGTTTGCAATTCACATCCTCTTACAAAGTTTTTTTAAAAAAATATGGAGGAGGAGAAATTGGTGGTGATGAAATATTTAGCATTTATGGAGATTGTGGGGAAGGTATTCCTGCTGGTGATATTGTTTACCGAAACTTACTCAATAGAGAACGTGGTTTTGTGACACCAGAACAGCTTTTCATTAGCAGAACAGATTTTGGTGAAACCTTTTATTTTGATTATACGCAGTTTAGGGATGGAGAATGCCCACTTTATGTCATGCTTCCATCTGAGGATTGCGAGTATTACGCTAGCAATTTTTATGAATTCCTTTGCAAAAGAATTAAAGAAAGTGTGGGAGCTGAGATACCTGATGGTGACCAACCGATTGAAAAGATTGAGAACACTCCCACTCCGCAACCTATCCCTTTTTACAAGAGCTTTTGGAAAAAACTATGGAAGAGGTGAAATTGATAGAGGAAATATGAAGCGTTTATAACGCAAGTTTTGAGGATCATCCATGAAAACCTATACCTTAGCTGATGTTGCACAATTAATTAATAAGTATCCGGATGTTATCGACTTTGGCACTGCAGAGGATGCACCTGATGATATATTGATTGAAAAGGCTGAGAGAACTCTTGGTTTACAATTCACCTCGTCCTACAAAAGTTTTTTAAAAAATTATGGAGGAGGAGAAATTGGTTGCGAGGAAATTTTTAGCATTTATGGTGTAGACTTTGAAACTGTTTATGGTGGTGACATTGTCTATAATCGCTTAACAGAAATGAAAAATGGTTTAGCAAAATCACAGCAGCTTGTTGTCAGTAGAACTGATTTTGGTGAGACATTTTACTTTGATTACTCTCAGTTTCAGGATGGTGAATGTCCGCTCTATTTTGAGGTAATATCTGGAGATCCCCTTTATTATGCAAGTAATTTTTATGAATTTCTCTGTAAAAGAATTAAGGACCATGCAGGGGAAGATTTATGAAAACCTATACCTTAGCTGATGTTGTAATATTAATTGATAAAGTGAATAAATATGATGATGAGATTATCCATTTTCGTACTGAAGATGATGCAGTTGATGATCTTGTAATTGAAAGGGCTGAGAAAGCTCTTGGTTTACAATTCACATCCTCTTACAAGAGTTTTTTGAAACATTATAAAGGTGGGGACATTAGTGGTGAAGAAATCTATAGTCTTTATGAGCATCCTATAGGTGTTTCTGTTAATGACGTTGTTTTCCAAAACTTAAATGATAGAAAACGTGGTTTTACGACACCAGAACAGCTCGTTGTGAGTTATGATCTTGATGAAACCTTTTACTTTGATTATACGCAGTTTCGGGATGGTGAATGCCCACTCTATGTCATGTTTGCGGATGAGGAGTCCGAATATTACGCCAGTAATTTTTATGAATTCCTATGCAAAAGAATTAAAGTACACGCGGGAGTTGAGATACCTGATGGTGATCAACCGATTGAAAAGATTGAGCACACTCCCACTCCGCAACCTATCCCTTTTTACAAGAGTTTTTGGAAAAAACTATGGAAGAGGTGAAATTGATAGAGGAAATATGGAGCGTTTATAACGCACGTTTTGAGGTTCATCCATGAAAACCTATACTTTAGATGATGTTGCACAATTAATTAATAAGTATCCGGATGTTATCGACTTTGGCACTGCAGAGGATGCACCTGATGATATATTGATTGAAAAGGCTGAGAGAACTCTTGGTTTACAATTCACCTCGTCCTACAAAAGTTTTTTAAAAAATTATGGAGGAGGAGAAATTGGAGGTTATGAAATTTTTAGCATTTATAACGCAAGTTTTGATAAGTGTCCTGCTGGTGATATTGTTTTCTATCATTTGACGGATATAAAAAATGGTTTCGCAAAACCAAATCAGCTTGCCGTGAATAGAACTGATTTTGGTGAAACATTTTATTTTGATTATTCTCAGTTTTGGGATGGTGAATGCCCACTCTATGTTGAAATTGCATCTGGAGATTCAGAGCATTACGCAAGTAACTTCTATGAATTTCTCTGTAAAAGAATTATGGAACATGCTGGGGGGGGGTAATGACGATGCAAACCAAAGACGCAACAGAGATTTTAAAAAAAGTTGGTTGGGAGCCCCATCGCGATGAAATGGGTGATATGTTTGCTTATTATCACCTCCCCGATCGCATAGTGCGTATTCATTATGGTGTCATAGATTATGGACGGGATAGCGGAAGATTGTGGGTTTCTGTCAGTCTTACTACTGCTGCTTATTGTCTTGGCTGTGAATATGCTAACGGTAAAGAATCTCAATCTCAATATGAGGCTATGCTGATTTCTTCAGAAGAGAATTTTGGAGTTACAGCACTGGAGTTTTTTGAAAGCCATGTCAAGGTAGCTTTAGACAAAGTGTTAGCTTGGGCGCAAGCACAAGATATTAAGAAAAAATTACGTAAAAAAGCTGCTAATCATTCTCTCGTTGCAAAGGCTCTACTCGGCGATACCGAAGCTTTAAGGAATTACAAACCTACACCTCAATTATATACACCAGAGTTTTCTGATTATGAAAAGATGACACAGGTTGAGCGCGTCATCTTTTTTGCTGAAGCTTATAAAAATAATGAATTGGATGACATTTTAGCACGCAAAAAACCGAAACAGCGTTTGATGAGTCTTACAGCAGCAACGCGCATTCTTAAAACCCAAGGGTGGTTTGTTACGGAACCTGGAAAAATGTGGCTGATTTTGCCCGACCGCTTCATTCAATTTGATTTTGGTTTTATCCGTCTTCATGATGATTATAATGTTCATCTTGAAGCAGGGATCTCCAACGAAGATATTTCTGTCGCTTGCCATTATATTCACGATAGTAGAAAATGTAGGCAGATATCAGCTACAAATATTTATCAGTCTTTTAATACGATTGAGGGAGGGGTTTTTAGTGGTGTTGGTAAAGGGATTGATATTCGTTTAGAGACATTAAATGAGCAGGAGCTTATCAAAATTTCTGAGCGGGTGATACAATGGGCGCGTGCTCAGGATTTAGAAGCAGCGATAGAAAGCAAAGCGCTTGTTCAAAAATATAGCTCTTGTCCCGATATTCCATGGCATTTGGCTTGTTTAGCATTAACAGGTCAAATTGATATCCTGAAATCCTATCAAAATGCCGTAAAAGCAGGTACGATTTCTGAATATTTAGATGACGATGATGTGGAAAAATATGTTAATCACGCTGTTCAATTTGCTGAAGGACATCTGAGCGTTTTAAAGGAGCGAGAGGCGGCGGATGCACGTATTGATGTACAATCTTTAGCTCTCCTTAATACAGTTTCTGAAACATTAAAAATGATGAACTGGACAGTCTATCGCGACAAAAATTATAATCGTAATGCCTATTTTATAAGCAAAGACCGTATCATTAATATAATGTACAGCCTTGATACAAAAGGAAAAACACTGATCGTTATATTCAAGGCTTCACTTTCAACACTTGCCTTTTCCACTGCTCATAGGGGTGTTTTTCCCGAGAATCCTCAATATATAGCTCTCAAAGAGGCAGAAGAAGTTTATACAGTTTCTAGTGTTGAAGTTGAAGAAGGCAAACTAAAGCAAATCTGTGTGGATATTCTTAAATGGGCTGATAACCAAAACACCAACCAAATCATCTATGATTATGCGGCGTTGCCAACAAAAAGTGAATTTTTCCTTGCAGAATTTCACCTTATTGCACTTATTTTGACTGGCAATGTCAAAAAACTTAAGTTTTATAAGGAGAGTTTTCAAAGAAAAAACCGTCTAGGCTTTGTAGATACTATCACAAAATATGATATTGACAACGCGCTTAATCTTGCCCAGCGTTATTGAACAGGTTTTCCTAAAAACGTTCCAATTTTGAGTTTGGATCCGCAAACAGCATCTGTTGCTTCTAAAACAACTTCTGTTGAAGTGGCAGAGGAAGTGGATGAAGCGGATGACACTGATGATCGTCTCACCATGGAAAGTGCTCATGCACTTTTAAAAAGTCTAGGATGGTCAACCGAGAAAATCAATGAGAATGACCATATGGCAAGCTATCAATTGGCTGATCGTGAAGTAGACATTCTTTATAACGACGAAATTGCCAAAGATTGTCCGCAATTTGATAGCGCCTTTATGATTAGTACCGGTATTCTTTCCGCTGCTTGTAAATTCATTGATCCTACCCACACGGAAGATATTCCAGATATACAGCTTAATTTTGAAGCCAAGGGATTAGAAATCTTTGAACCAGAAGTCACTACGGATTGTTTAAAGCAAGCACTTGATGATGCGCTAGAATGGTCAGTCAAAGACATTGACCTTTCTAAAAGACTTCGCTCTGATTATGGCACTGCTCCTTGGCAACGGGATGCAACGTCTAAAGCAGATGATACGGATTATGCTTTGCTTCATCTTGGCGCTCTTGCCTTATTGGGCAATATTGAGACCTTAAAATCTTATCAGCAAAGCTTTACGGCAGGTGATCACCTAGGCTTTGACGAAAGCATCAACAAAACCCACCTTGAACGTGCATTAGCTTTAGCCAAAGAAGTAGCAAAGGTGAAGCAAGTGAGCTACGCTTTGATTGAACGGGTGGCAGAAAAGTTTGATGATCAACAAGAGGTTATCAGCAAGGAGCAATCCCGCTCGTGGAAAGAGAAAATAGTCAATTTTATCGGAAAAAAAGACAAGAAATAGCACCTAAAAAATATCAAAAAGATTTCAAAAAATTTAGAAAATAAGGCGCGGTCCAAAGCCTTGATCATAGTTGAGAAACTCAACAGTGGTATGGCTCTGATCATGGTTTTGGTGCAAGATTTTAAGGAAACAACCTATAAAAAAAGATCTATAAAATTATTCCATAGATGATCAAAATCCCTTTTAATGGATTATTGTCTATTTTATCGGTTATGTCTGTTTATTTAACAGACGAATCTTATGATTTTAGTGAATGATTAAAATGTGCTTTATGAAAAGCATATAATCTTTTAAAGCCTTTCAAAAGATAGTTTGTAACTCATATGAAATGCTATCAAGACCATTATGGTTATGAGTTTAGGGGGGTATGGGGGTTTTGGGGGGGCTTTTTACCCCCCCCTTTATATATATTTTTTAATACAAAATAAAAGTTATTATATTTCAATAAGTTAATCTTTCAAATAAACAACCTATATTAAACATAACACATAAATACAATTTTTAATATATATCTAAGAGGGTTTTGTAGGTGTTTTGGGGGTTTTAAAAACAGACAAAACCTATAAGTAATATAAGAAAATGAATATATATATATATAACTCTCTTTAAATAAAGCTTTTGAAAAGGATAAAGCTATCATTTTAAATACGGTATAATCTCTTAAAGGCAATCCAAATAAGAGTATCTAAAAGTGCAAATGATTTCTTTTTAGAATAACGCATATAAGCACTCTTTTTAAAGATTGTATCTAATCAACTTAACAAGAGAGGTATAGATTATGGTTATAAGACTCTATACCCCTTGTGAGTTTAGCAAGCCAAGTCTATTCAATTTCTTTAATTTCTAGTTTTGGTAGGTTCTTAACGATTTTCATTGTCTCTAAACTTACGGTAATAACCCTCTGAAATAACTCTAGAGGGTAGGCAGGGTTGCCAATGGTTTCAACAGCATAGCGATTGGCATCATTCACAATGCCACTCTTTTTATCAGTCTTTACACATTGACGCCCCATAACCCATTCAAGAGCGGGTTTACCATTAACGATATACTCATAAGCGTCAAGTGGGATATCTGTCATGATGATATTGCTATTATAAATAACAGTGGTTTTATCTTTCTCTTTACCTGCTTTTGCGAATTTCATTTCAGTAACATAATAAAACTTTTCGGGATTAGAGATTTCTGTAACTTTTGGATTACCCTTTTTAAAAGTCACTGGATAAGGCTCTACAGTTTCATAATTCACGTGCAAATGACCCAGTTCACGCCCTGCTGTTACGAACTTCCAAAAATTACCAGCACTCTTTACACAAGGGATACGAGGCAATTCTTTAGAGAGGTTATCAGCATAACGAGCACGATAATCTTCCGAATGAAGTAAACCGTAAACATAATAGAATAGATCATCTTTAGTGATTTTTTCATTAGGATAAGCAGCTTTAAAATGTGCTAATCCTTCATCAGTAATGGCATCACGCCTCTGTAAACCAGCTGTTTTGCTTTCTTCTGTAAATAAATGGGATTGTTTCTCACTTTTACCTTTTGAAACCATAGTATCTTCATAAAAATACCGTGGAAAGCATTGACCTTTTTCTATTGCATCTAGATTAGGCAAATCTTCAGACATAAGAACAGAAAAACCACACCTTGCTCCTACGCCTGTAATTTGAATTACTTTATTTTCAACCGCTTTTCCCATCGGAAATATCCGCGGCATTTGTAAAACCATTTCATTGAAGGTGCGATTATAATAGAGCCACTGTTGTGTAAAAGGACGATATAAACTTTGCATAAGGCATGTAGCTTCAAATTCAAAAGTATTTCCTTTTGCTAAATCTTCTTTAAGAGCGCGGCTCCAACTGATTTTTCTCGTATCTGTATTGACGAAATTGTCTACAGCATTTTTACGTATCCTAGGATCAACATGTCCATAAACATTATTAAAACGCTTTACTTCACTGTTATAGAAGGCAATCATATTACTTATGTTTTTCGCTAAAACTTCATGGCTTGAATTGTATACCCAAGCATCACGGCTAGTTACAATACCACAGGAATAAGTATCAAAAAGCTTTTTACCATGACCTTTTTTATAACCTATGGATAAAAATGCTTTAAAATTGTTATCACGTTGACCAAGCCAATCACCATGTTTATCTGGTGTGATTATTTGCCAACCTTGTTTACTTCGTGTAATGCCATCAATGCTCCTAAATTTTTTAATTGTCTTAAGCTTTTTTTCTCTTGTGTGATTATTACCAATATCATGATAGTAAATTTTACAAGGTCCAATAGCATTGGGATTTTTGATAAACAAGGTTACAGCAATACCGGTCATACTACCATTGCCAAAAATATTTTCACCTTCTTGAGCTCTTCCATTGCTTAACATATTTTTGCGAAGATCCCCCCGTAAATTAAGCACATAAATGCTCGTAAACTCTTTGGCTAAAGATTTTCGTAATCCATCCATTGTTGACTTTTCTATGTAACCAGAACCAGAAACAAAACCGATTACTCCAGCATTATCAATACGATCACTAGCCCAGCGAATGGCACGAATATAACTATCATAAAGATTTCGCATAAGGCTTGCTTTAGATTGAGCGGCGTAAGTTTCATCAATACGGTCATTTAATATCGGATAAGGCGTATTCTTTGCATTATCATTAGCACTTTTTTGACCTGTTGAATAAGGAGGGTTACCAAAGATAACTTTGATATCCAGTTTCTTTTGATGCTCTAAATATTCACTGTTTTCTTTGAATAATTTTTGCAGAAGGCTTTTCTCTTCAAGCATGCGGAATGTATCGGTTAAACCAATATGTTTGAAAGGGATATACTCACCTTTCATGATACTATGATACGTCGATTCAATGTTAATCGCTGCTATGTAATAGGCTAGCAAGACAATCTCATTTGCGTGGATATCATAACGGTATTTATATTCCATATCCTCTGG
>NZ_JBHIOI010000044.1:0-7934 GCF_042195415.1 Bartonella sp. CE47NXGY
ACCTAGAGCATGAAGCTGATTACCCGTTACAGCATCCGTGGAACCATCCTTAATGACGCCATCTAAAAGAGATGTAAGCTTGCTATTGCTTTTGCTATCTTTCTCTCCATGCGTCGCTACAAAGGCATGTGCAGTGTCGCTCCATAATAAAGCATCACCATTAACCGCTTGAGTAATATTACTTAGTTTTTCATCAAACTTTTTAACCTCATTAGACAGATGTGTGTTCACATTCTTGACACTCGTATCAAGACCCGCAAAGGCACTACCAACATCATTGAAGCTCGTCTTTCCCACATCACCATCTGCAGAAATATTAGAGATCTCGTAAGTCGGAGCTGTCCATGTGCCATTCTCATACTTAGCTTTACCACCTAAAGACTTCGCAACACCGCTCCCTAGGGCATATAGCTGATTACCCGCTACAGCATCCGTTGACGTTCTACTAATGTCTCCATTTTTAAGAGACGTTATCTTGCTACTTGTATTCTCTTCACCATGCGTCGCTACAAAGGCATTCGCCGTTTGGCTCCAGATTAAAGAATCACTCTTTTCACCAGCAATTTCTTTGCTAATCTCATTTTTAATATTCGTGATAGAATCACCAACACCGGCAAAGGCAGACGCGACACTGTCATAAGTCGAATCAGTAACATCACCATCAGGATTAAATCGCTTAACCTTGAATGTAGGAGCATTCCACGTGCCATTCTCATACTTAGCTCCTCCACCTAAAGATTTTGCAACACTGCTACCTAGAGCATGAAGCTGATTACCCGTTACAGCATCCGTGGAACCATCCTTAATGACGCCATCTAAAAGAGATGTAAGCTTGCTATTGCTTTTGCTATCTTTCTCTCCATGCGTCGCTACAAAAGCATGTGCAGTATCGCTCCAATGCAAGGAATCACTCTTTGCTTCAGCAATATCTTTGCTAAGTTCATTTTTAATATTCGTGATAGAATTATTCATATTTACGAAAGAAGTTCCTACACCAGCAAACGCTGTTTCTACATCATGATACTCTTTATCTTCTGTTTTGCCATCTTCTTTCACGCGCTTAACCGTGAATGTAGGTACACTCCAAGTTCCATCCGCATAACTAGCATTACCACCTAAAGATTTTGCAACCCCAGTGCCTAACGTATAAAGCTGGGAACCATTAACGGCATCGGTTGACGTTTTTGAGAGCTCACCAGGAGAAACATCCAAAAGACGCCGTGTCTCACCTTTACTATTCCGAATAGTTATTTGAGTTAATGGTGAGGTAGGAGCAACAGTTACCATACTTGCATCATCCGCTCGGGCTAGTTCACGAGATAAGCTTCTTAAAAGAGAAAAGCTACCTGTGTTCTTATGCTGATCATCACTTTGAGATGGATTATCTTGTTTTTCCCCAATAGCATGGGGTTCCTTTATCTCAACAATCTGGTGATTTAAAGCTGCCAAAGCACTATTAGTGCCAGAAAATGCATCCGCAACACTTTTATAACCTTCTACATTCTTATAACCTTCCGTACCTGCAAATGCAGTATCAAAAGCAGCTTTAGTCTGAAACTTAATATTAAGACTTAAGTTCTTGGGAGCATCCTCCCCCTCCACAAATGCAGAGCCACTATCTCTATACAATTTACTGCCAACTACATAGGCTGGCGGTATACCTTTAAGCGCATTTGTACCACCACTAAAGTCGTTTGATATGTTATTTAAAATCTGAGTAGCAGCAGCAACAGGAGAAACATTTGATAAAAATATAATCACTGAAGCCAATGAAAACGCTTTAATAAAAAGCCGTCGATAAAACGAGCAAGAATCTTTACAATCATTCACCACTAGCGCTTTTGGTGTGGTATATAATTTTTTCATAACAAATTCTCCAAATAGGAAAGACATATTTAGAACATTAAAAAGTCATATTTCAGTGTTAGGAGTGATTAACGACGTGATTTTTTTGTTCTTTATAAAGTTTGAGTTTGCCGCAGAGGCGAACAGAAGTAATTAGAAGTCTAGCAAGGTTGCAATTAATCTTGATAAACGATGTGGTTAATGGGTTTTTTATTTTTTCCGCCTTTAAGAAGGGTGCTTTTTTTGCAACAAAACTCCTGGATGAGGGTGAAAAACAGGTATGAAGAAGACATACTTGCACCCTATTGTTAGGTCTGCGGTTTATAATTTTAAAAGTAAAAGAGTTCATTTTATATGATTAAGAAGCTGTAAGGTATTATTAGGGGAAAAGTTTAAGTTGTTGGCTGAATGATTTAGAGTACTTGTTGTGAAATTATTACGCTTTTATCGCAGGGATAAGCGGCATACTCTTAAGCTTTAGAGTAAAATAAGGATGATTGTGTGTGTTGTTCATAATCAACTGCCCCCCCTTGCGAGCATTTTTCTGTTTTTGCCAAAATGAGTCTTACTAAAGAATATTTTGTGATGTTATAGACTATTGAGTGAAATAGCAAGAAGAAAATGAATTTAATTATTTTTACAGAATGAGTCTTTCCGATTTATATAACCGTGAAATATCCTTATAACTTTAAAACTCATAGATTCCATGCACTATAGACTTGTCTAGAGATTCTGTTTCATAGTTTTATTTAAGTGTCCCATTTTGATCAAAATGAGTCTTACTAATAATTGCTGCTGTTGCGTGCCTCATGATTGCTACTGCTATGTACAGAGCAAATAAATAAAATAATAAAATAGGATTTTTAAATTTTTAAACGTATCCCCCAATGGATATTTTCTATCAATGAAATTATAGAACGTACAGTTTTAAAATACTGCGCAATTACGCACTGAGAGTACTACTCTGTATTTGTAAAATTTTTGTTAAAGTGCTTTACTTCTTACTAAAATCAATCTCACTAAGATTATTACTATAAAATACATTGGTATAAGACTCTAATTATTATAAGACTTTATAAATATACTACTCTATGGCCTTCTCTGTAAAATATTACTTCTCTATAATATAAAATTTCGCCCCTGTCTAAGAAGACAAGGGCGAAACTTCGCTTAAATTGTAGTTTTTCATATTCTCTGGTGTTATTTTAATTTCAGAGTTATTCCACCACCTACACCCCACTGACCGCCAGCACTGGTTGCTGATAGATTAGAACGAATCTTGCCATCTTCAGATGTATAACCTGCACCAATCGCAAAGGCAGATTGTCCACGCCAAAAACCGCCACCAAATGAAACACTCACAGATCCTGGGTCATCGAAGTAACGTAAGTTAGAGACTGCCAAACCAATCGCTGCTGCTTGCCTTGCCTCTTTGCGCACATTCGTAATATCATAACTTAGTGCGTCAAACTTCATATCGGTATAGGATTTCGCCTCATTAACACCATTATCGACTTGATCTTTCGTATACTTTTTCGCACTTTCAAGAGTAATCTTCATCTGCTCATCGGTATGATCGTATAACTGACCACCATTCACTGCGTCCTTAGAGCCATGTTCAATTTTTCCATCTTTAACATTAGTAATCAAAACAGGCTCACTGTCATCGACACCTTTTAGAGTGATGCTATTGATTTTCTTTCCGCTATCATCGGTATCATAGCTAACCGCAACATTCACCTTGTTTTCAACTTCTGTTACCCTGTCTGTAACGCTGTCTACCTTTTTTTCAACGCCTGTTACCCTGTTACTCATCTGTGAAAACTGATTGTCAGTCACCTCATAAGTTGACTTTTCTAAAATTTCACTAGGAGCAACAGTTACCGTGGTTGAATTATCCGCCTCATCTATGGCGCTTTCTTCCTCATCTATGGCAAGAGGTAAGCTTCTTAGAAAACGTGCGCTTCTCATAAAAGGAAAGCCTTTTGAAATAACATCCGAAGGATCACCATTTTGTGGTTTACCCTCTGTTTCACCAATACCGTTCATAACCCGCTCATTTAAACCTGCCAAAGCACTATTAACGCCAGCAAATGCATCTGCAACATTAGTATATTTTTTCTCAGTTTCCTTACCATTCTTATCAAAGGCTTTAACTGTGAAAGTCGGAGCACTCCAATTTCCACCTTTATATCCAGAACCACCACCGAAATAAGTAGCAATCTGGTTGTTTATCGAATAGAGCTGAGAACCAGTTATAGCATCAGTCGACGTTTCTGAAATCTCACCAGCAGCAATATCAAAAAGACGCCGGCTTTCACCTTCACTACTCATAAAACTTACTTGTTTTAATGGTGATTTAGGAGCAACAGTTATCGTAGTTGGAACCTTCACATTACCTAAAGCACTAGGTAAGCTTCTCATAAAAGGAAAGCCTTCTGAAATAATATCATTCAAATCACCGTCTTGATGGATGTGTTCCCTTTCTTCAATACCAGGCTTATTCTTTATCTTAACAATCTCCTCATTCAAACTTGTGAAAGCACTATTAACGCCAGAAAACGCATCTGCAACATTAGTATAGTTTTTCTCAGTTGCATTACCATCCTTATCAAAGGCTTTAACTGTAAATGTAGGATGTGACCATTTTCCATCTTTATAGCCAGCACCACCGCCAAAATAACTTGCAAATGTCTGAGCCATCAAATAAATTTGACCACCATTTACTGCTTCGGTCGATGTTGCCGTAAATGCACCCCCTTTAACACCAGAGATAACTCGTGGAAAATTAATACCGTTTGCAATATCTATTCTATCACCACCCTTGTCTCCACCAATCGTAATAAGCCCAGCGCTATTTTGCTTAACAAAACTATCACCTGTCACACTTTCGATCTTTTGATTAAGATTCGTAAAAGAACTACTTACACCAGAAAGCGCATCCCCAACATTCTTATAGTTCTTTTCAGTCCCACTACCATTTTTATCAAAAACCTTAACTGTAAAAGTAGGAGCATTCCAGTTTCCATCTTTATCATATCCAGCATTATCACTAAAATAGCTAGCAACTACATTGCTCATGGCATAAAATTGAGAGCCATTTATCGCATCAGTCGATGTTGCTGTAATCGAACCAGCCTTAACACCCGCAAGAGTCCGTGCCACATTATCAACATTTGCTATATTTACCTGGACCCCTCTTACTTTTCCACCAATGGTAATAAGTCCGGCATCATCTTGCTTAACAAGATCATCACCTGTCCCATTAATGACTATATTCTCAATCTTTTTATCAAGATTTGTGAAAGAACCACTTACGCCAGTAAAGGCATCCGCAACATTAGTATACTTCTTTTCAGCTCCATTACCATCCTTATCAAAGACCTTAACTGTAAAAGTAGGAGCACTCCAGTTTCCATCTTTATAGCCAGCACCACCGCCAAAATAGCCTGCGACTACATTGCTCATGGAATAAAGTTGAGAACCATTTATCGCATCAGTGGACGCTGCTGTAATCGAACCAGCCTTAACACCCGAAAGAGTCCGAACTGCATTATCAACGTTTGCAATGCTTACCTTAGTTCCACTTACTTCTCCACCAATGCTAATAAGCCCCGCATCATCTTGCTTAACAAGACTGTTACCTGTCGCATCAATGACTATATTCTCAATCTTTTTATCAAGATTCGTGAAAGAACTATTTACGCCAGTAAAGGCATCCGCAACATTAGTATACTTCTTTTCAGCTCCATTACCATCCTTATCAAAGACCTTAACTGTAAAAGTAGGAGCACTCCAGTTTCCATCTTTATAGCCAGCACCACCGCCAAAATAGCCTGCGACTACATTGCTCATGGAATAAAGTTGAGAACCATTTATCGCATCAGTGGACGCTGCTGTAATCGAACCAGCCTTAACACCCGAAAGAGTCCGAACTGCATTATCAACGTTTGCAATGCTTACCTTAGTTCCACTTACTTCTCCACCAATGCTAATAAGTCCTGTATCATCTTGCTTAACAAGACTATTACTTGCTACCTTAATATTTTCAATCTTTGCATCAAGATTCGTGAAAGAACTACTTACGCCAGTAAAGGCATCCGCAACATTCTTATAATCCTTTTCAGCTCCATTACCATTTTTATCAAAGACCTTAACTGTAAAAGTAGGAGCTATCCAGTTTCCTTTTCTATCGTATCCAGCACCACCGCCAAAAGAGATCGCAGTACTGATGCCTTGGGAAAAAAGCTGAGAACCATTGACTGCATCATACGAGATTGGCGAAACCCAACCATCAGCAACACCAGTAAGAGTCCTCAATCCATGAGAGCTATTTGCGATAGTTATTCTATTACCACCTACGTCCGCACCAATTGTAATAAGCCCTGAGCTATCTTGCTTAACAAGCTTATCATACCTGGTTTCAGCGACATAATTCTCCAAACCATACAGCGCAGAGCCAACATCTCTATATATTTTACCGTTAATTATATAGGTTGGCGCAATACTTTTACGTATATTTGTACCTCCGCCAAAATACTGTGCTACATTACCCCAAAGATCACAAGCAAAAACAGGAGAAGCATTTGATAAAAAGACAGCTACTGACACTAATGAAAGCGTTTTAATAAAAGGTAATCGATAAGACGAGCAAGAATTTTTTAAATTACTCACTGCTAGCGTGTGTGGTGTGGTATATATTTTTTTCATAATAAATCCTCTAAGTAAAAAAAGATATTTAAAACATCAAAAAGACATATTCCGGTGCTACTAAGCTCCAGAGATTGTTTTTTCTTGTTTTATAAAAGATTAGGGTTGTCATAATGCGGAAGAGGACTATCTAAGATATCAATGAGATAGAAGTCGACGTTGATCGATAGTCCAATTAATGTGGTTTTTATTTATCCCCCTTTAAGGAGGGGTGCTTTTCTTCAGCAGAGCCTTTAAATTTAAAGGTGAAGAAAGGTGAAAAAAGTGTAGAAAAAACATATTTGTGTACTATTATTAGGGGTTGTGTGTTTAAGAGGCAATAAAATGTTTATTGCGCAAGGGAGTTAAGTTGTTGTTGAGTAATTTAGAGCGTTTTTTGTAGGGTTATTGTGCTTTTGTCGTGAAAATAAGCGAGATATCCCTGAGTTTTATATTTGTATCTCTTAAAGCTCTTTGAGATTAGATGATTGTGATTTTGTAATTTTGCCATAACTTACCGCACCCCGCTTTGCGAGAAGATTTCTAGTTTCTTTTAATTAATTTTTCGCACTCTATACAGATTATTAAAAAATAGCAAGGAAAAAATGAGACTTTTTATTTCTTTAAGAATACCCCTAGTGGATATTCTATTATAAAATTATAAACTGTATAGTTTTCAAATATTGTGCGGTTACACGTACTCTGTTAATTTATATGAAAACATCCCTCTGGCATTTGTAGTTTTTTGTTAAAATGCTTCACTGTAACTAAAATTAGTCCCACTAAGATTATTATTACAGAATACAATATAAAACTTTACAAGTATACTACTCTATGAATTTCTGTGTAAAATATCACTTCTTATAAAATTTTCACCCTTGTCTGATGAGACAAGAAGGCAAAACTTTCTTAAAAATAAATATCGATTACTCAAATAATTCCTTTTGGAGGTGATAAATGATTTTTTGATATAAAATTTCACAATAAAAAATATATTTTTACTCGAAATACGCCCTTATCTTCTATTGCTATTCATTTATGATGAAAATAACTTTCCTTCTCTTTAAATGGCACATGTAACGCATTTGATAAGAGAAGGAAAATTTATTTCGAATTTTCTATTGTTAATTCAGTGTTACCCTAAATCCAGCACCTACACCCCAATGTCCCCCAGCACTCGTTGCAGATACGTTAGAGCGAAATCTTCCATTTTCAGACATATAACCAGCTCCAATAGCAAGTGCAGATTGACTGCGCCATACACCCGTACCAAGTGAAAAACTTAATTTTCCCGGTGTATCGTCATAGCTTAAATTAGATACTGCTAGACCAATAGCAGCAGCTTGTCTTGCTTCTTTCCGAACATCCTGAATAGCATAATTCAATGTCTCAAACTTTAT
>NZ_JBHIOI010000045.1:0-4786 GCF_042195415.1 Bartonella sp. CE47NXGY
TTGTTGCCTTATTTAATGTGTTTTGAAGCGCTTCATCAAAGTAAGGGTTATTGCCTATTTGTTGCCCTGAAGCCATGTTCTTTAAGTTTTGGCTTGTTGAATTTTGCCCTGTGGCTAATCCATTTAAAGTGTTGTTATCATAGTTATGCGTATTATTGCTAAGCCCATTAATCGCATTCTTTGTTTGATCACTTAAACCCGCAACACGCTGCCCGTCATAAACGGCTTTTCCGCTGCCTTGGTTATAAAAAGTCATGGCATCTTGAGCTGCGTGTTCAAAAATACCTTTTGCCCATGCAGGGGGTTCATTTGTTTGCGTCGTGTTTTGGGTATTCTGGATTGGTTTAGAACTTTTTCCCATATTAAAGCTGCTTTCTATATTCTAAAAGATTAACGAGATATCCATGCGATTTAAGAGATTTTTCCCACCCTCGCCTGCCTATGATGACAAGCTCTTTTGCCCCTTTTTCCTTGTAATAAGCTTCAATCTGAGTGATAAGCTTTGTTAAGGGTGCTCCTCCCTTTCCACCAAGCGTGACAACAACCGCCCTTAATGCTCCAGTGACGAGTTCTTGTAACTGTGTTGTGACATGCGCCATAAAGTTTTCATGCGCATCAACGATAATCCAAAGAACTTTTTCTCCCTTCAAAATATCGTTTAAAATGGTCTCTGTATTATAATCATCAGGGAATTTTTGATTAAAATAAGCTATCGATTTTATGACATTGTCAAAATAGGGCGCCATTTGTTCAGCGCTCCATTTTTCTGTATTATAGATCTTAAAACTCATCTTACGCCCGCGGGTTTCAGCGTTACATCAAAGCCTGTTATATGTGTCCATGGCGTGCCTTCTGGTATTCTCAGACGCAAAGCGTGATAACGCGCCCGTGAGCGGATATTATACATCCCAATATTATAGCCGGCATAACGCTCTTTAGCCCAATTTAATTGGTTCTTGTTATCAATGATAAAAGCCGCCCCAACACTTAAAAAACCTTTTGTTGTATCCGCTTGAACAAAAGCCTCACTCATCAGGTTGATTTGCCTGCCCGTATCCCCCACAATTTGTGAAGCAATAACTGCTTCCATTGGAGGACCCGCAAAAAAACCAAATGTGTTGTCTGGCGTAAAAGCTCCCAAAACAGGCGCACCATTTTGCCACATCTTACTATCAAGAGAAGCTGGTAAATCTTTCAAGCTCTCTTGTACTTCGTCTAAGCCTTCTAATGTATAACCGGCTGCAAAAAGGGGAAATAAGAGAAGGTTTTGCCCCTTAATGACACTCCATATTTGCAAAAGCCAATCATAAACATAAATATGCATCCCTTCAGTGTTATCATTGATAGAAAAATAAACACGAGAATAGACCGGATCAATACATGCTCTCATCTCATCAATGGCAAAATTATTGTAAAGTGTGAAGATGGTTTTATCGACTTTACCAAAGCCTATAGGGAGCATTTCACCAGCACTGTTGATTTGATAAAAACCATCATCAGAGACAAAGAAAGTACAGTCTCCACGGCTTGCAATTGCTGTGCTGCTTTTCGCCCCTATTTTGTCTTTTATTTTTGCAAAACTGAATATAATTTTAGAGCCTGGTACAAAGGTTGCATGATAAATGGCGGAGCGCATGAAAATAAGTGGATTTGTTGATTCCGTAGACCCTTGAACATATTCTCCATCGGGAAAATCTTGATAATCGCAACTTTTCTCCCCAACCGTCCAATGTGTCGCATCATTCAAACCGGACCACTGAACACGGTTTGGCTTATCTGTTAATTGCATCAGGCAAACAAAATCACCCCACACACGCACAAGTCCAGCACGCGGGGGATTACCACTCAAATCACAAAACCTTTCATCCGTTTTTAACGAAAGCATTTGTGGTGGGTCATTGCTATTAACAGCAATGATATGATCACCAAAGGAGGCAAAAGACCAAAGTGCAGTCTCATTGGCGTGATATTGTGTGTGAGGTTTGCTAATGTCTTTCCAGCCGCGCGTGCTGTTGTCATATTCATAAAGTTTTGTTGGTGCACCCACAATGATGCGCACACCACCCAATGAGCGCACCGCATAGACCCCCAAAATCACATCCGGAAAAGGATCTGAGACCGGCGCCACAATGGGAAACGGAATATACGAATTTGGTGCAGGTAAAACGTTCACGATCTCACTAGAATAACCACTATTAATAAATGCAACATCTGGTCTATACTCAGCAATAGGAATAAAGGTCATCAGAAATCCGTGTGTTGAATTTTTAACAAATTCTTGCGCCGTGATGTTTCAATTTGAAGCGCATCGAGTTGTTCTTGAAACATGGCAAAAGCTGCCGCTGCCATCTGTGGTTCTTTAATAATATTGGTATAAATTTCATATTTTGCACGCGTTTTGATCAGTTCATAGGCTTCTAAAAACCATATGGACGCTTCTTGTGCACTCTCAATATCTTTTATTCTTACAGGGTCAAGAATAAGCCTGATAGAATAAACGCGCTCTGGTGTTGGATACAAGACAAGCTTTTGTTCAAAATAAGCATAGCGTGTAGGCATGCCATGGCTACAATCATCCTCAAGGCTCTCAATAACAAGCGGATCTACCTGCAAAAGCTTTGCTTTGCTGTGATTATCTTCATAAATATAAGCATCAACAATGCGAACAGCCCCTGTTATAGAGGGATGTGCCTCGGCGCCATAACGGCTTTTGCCCTTTAGAGTGGTAAAAACAACTTCGCGGCTTTCATTGAAATAAAAAGGCAATCGTTCACAAAAGCGAATAGCCGAAAATATCGCCCTTTGCACTTGATCAACATACTCATCTGTTTGATCATCTATTTCATCCTGAATATCGTTTAACATCTGGATAAAATTTTTATCCCAAGGAGCAATGGTCTGTTTGTCTCCAATCGGACCACCTGTCTGTACTATTATTGTCATATCAGCCTCTTCCAAATGTATTGGGGCATCTTGTATAGGAGGGGGACGCAAGCAATAAACGCCCCCTTGCCTTTAACGATTAGTGTAAAACTCAACAATCACCTCAGCATCACCTTTGGTGCTTTTCTTGTCTCGTGTCATGTAAATCGTACTTTCAGCTTCTAATGGAACATCTCGTTCCTCCATAGGAAGGTACAAATTGCCATCGGTAGATTGCCGAAGCCCTACATCTCCATAATCATTACCATGAGGCTCTTTTCCAAATGTAGCTGTTACATCTTCAAAATCCTCCATGGTATAAGCTGTAATACTTTTTATAAAAGCCCCTCGGGGTAGAACGCCAATTTTTGTTATCAACCCTTGATCTGTACATTTAATACGCGCCCGTAAAAAACTAACCTGCTGCGTAGAGTTGTTGCGTCCTTGCAAAACAGGTGGCAATCCCTCATCTATTATGCCAACGGTTTCAACAGTCTCAACGGTCTCAACAGGTTCCTGTGTAATTAGCGATTTTTCTGCCATAATTGTCATCCTTTAATAATTAGCTTGCTTCGGCAAAAGAAGGGATAACAATCGTACCAAAGTCTTGTCCCCCTTGATCAGAATGCGGCAAGGTATAGCGTGACTTTTTCATGCCGATAATGGTTTTAGCTGCAACCCCAAATTCACGTTGATAATCAAACAGTTCTTCAACAAGTTTATAGCGTGTTCCCCCTTTCCCATCGCCTCCTGTTGCTCCATTGCCAACGCGTCCATAAGCCATGATAACACTTTGCGCACCAAGCAACACAGCACGACGAACAGAGGGAACAGGCTCTTGTGTCTTTGAATTGATACCATTGGGGACATGTTCAGCTTCACGTAAGATAACTCCATTATACATCCCCAGAGAGCCATCAAAAATTGGGTTCTTAGCTCCAGAGCCATCATAAGCTGCCTTGGTAATGTCTAACCATTGCCCGCTCTTTGTATTGGTACGCAATTGAGTTACCTGTGTTGGGTGGAGATACATCACATATGCCGATTTTCCATCAACACGAACCGGACGCAAACGTGGATTAGCAAGTTTTGCGCGTTCAACAGCCTGATCTATAAGATCTAATGTAAAAACATCGTCTTTTGTAAGTTCTTCATCAGTCTTTTTCTTATTGGCACGAATAATACGCAATTTGCTTGGCTCTAATGGAGCATTAAAACCATAGTGTACGGGTTTAAGGGTTATGGTGCGTCCCTCGAAGTGAATCCATGGTGCTGTATAACCTGCTGCCTGAATGAAGAACATCAAACTTAAGCGATCTGCATACCAATCAACAAGCCCATCTTTTGCTTCTGTTCGTAAATTAAATAAAACACGTTGTTGATCAATGGTGCCTTCATATTTTACGCGTACAGCATGAGAAAGCTCGTTAATACGCACCGTTTCATTCATAAATTGGAGTGCTTCTTCATTGCCTTCCAGCGTTTGTCCCTCGCTAACGCCATCCCCCATAAGTTGGACTCTTAATCCGCTCGTCACAGAGTCACCAGCGGATTTTCCTAGCATATCCAATACTTGAATAATGCTGTTTTTTCCTTTTCCCATCAGCGGTGCAATGGGCAACGCTTTTGAAGTTTCTGTGTTTAGCATCTTAGCCCAAACGCCAACGGCTAATGGGTCATTAAGATTTACCTGTGTTACTGCCATTTCAATCAATGCCTTTCTTGGTTTTAAAACTCGCCTTGCGGCACCCCCAAACGATAACAATCACTTGGTTCTCTCTGTTGCGTCACCACGCACATCTCACGCTCTGCTCATAATTTGTTCAAATTTTTCGGGATTTTTCTCAACCCATACAGCAAATTC
>NZ_JBHIOI010000045.1:4886-7793 GCF_042195415.1 Bartonella sp. CE47NXGY
GCTTTCTGACACTGCTGGCATATTTGGCGCAATTCAGCACCAATTTGTTGTTGCCGTGCCTCTGGGTCTTTCCATTGCGGATAAAGGCTTGCTTGCGCTTGTAAAACACTGTCTGCTCTTTCATAGAGATAGTCCGTGATACTGTCTAAATCTGGATATTTATCTTGTACTTGCGCTTTAGCTTCCTCGAAATAATCCCCCAACTTTTGGCGTTCATATTCCTCTTGACTCATGCGCTCTTGGCTCTCTCTCATATGAGAAAACTCATCAAGCAATTTCTGTTGTTCTTGTACCTTATGACTAAGCCATGCAAAATGTGCTTTTGGGTCGTCTTCTAGGGAGGGAATATTTTCCTCACGGCGGCGCGTGATTTCTTCCTGCATTGCGGCATATTTTTGCGCAAGTTCAATAGCCAATTCACGCGCTTCAATGGCGCTTTGTTCTGCCTTTTGTCGTGCTTGCCGCTCTTGCTCTAGTTTATCAGATTCTATTACATCAGAATTTGGCTGCTCTTGAAGTGGTTCTACAGCTGGCTGTTCAGAACTTTCCTCTGCATCAAAAACTTCCTCAACTTGTTCTGGCTCGACCAACTCAACAACATTATCACTGGCAAAATGTTCATCATAGATTGCTTGTTCTTCTGGCGTAAACTCTTCTTCCATATTCTGTCCCTTCAATGTGCTATTATATTTTTTGTCAAAACTCGATAGTGTTCCAACTGTGTCTGTAAAGCTTTGCGTTCTAAATCACGCTGCGCTATCTCATTTTTTGCCTGTTGAAGTTCGAGCTGCATGCGCGCTTGTTCTTGTTTCAAGAAAAGTTCGATATTTTTCTGCTGCAATGCCGCTTGTTTCTGCTGTGCATCAAGTTGATAGAGTGTGCTCTTTGCTTGCGCTTCTTGCTGTAAAACAGCAATCTTTGCTTGTTGCTCTGGAGTTAATTGCGCCCCTTGGCTTTGTTGCATCATCTGCTGTTGCTGTTGTTCTTGTTGTGCCTGCTGTGCTTTTGCCGTTAAATTTGCTACCAATGTTGCCGGTAGTGGGGAAAGCTTTAAAAGATCTGGAATCATCTCCGGTGTTAAGAACCCACCAAGCAACGGCAACATCTGCGTAATTGTCGCAAAAGTTTTCTCTTTTTCATTGGGGCTTGTCGGTGAATCATCAACAATAATGTCATACTCAAGCGTCGTAACAGCTTCACGCGTCAACGGCACATATTGGGCATTCTCTTGTCCAGAAATACGTACCAGACGCCCATCAGAGAGATAATTCTGGATAAGATAAAGGATAATCTTTCCCTGCCTACACCGATAAAGCTTGAGATTATCAAACAGCCCCGCAAGCAAATTAAGCGTTGATTGCCGGCGTGTATTTTCCAACACATTGGCTTGGTTGACCTCCCGTGTTCCGATAAACTCAGCCGATAACCCTGTTACATGCGTTATCGCTTCACGCGATTCATTAAACAGCTGGAAAAATCCATTGGGAAATTGTGCACTTGGCTTTGGTTGCATTTTCCCTCCTGTAAGCGCGCCATTTTTAACCCAAGTAATCGTATCCGTTCGCGCCCAGCTTTCCATGGCTTGGCGATCATCATCGAAAGCGTCTCGTTCTGCTATCAAGCCGCCCTTAGACTGGCTATTAAGGATATACATCACTTGGCTAAAATATTTATTCGACCATTTTTGTGGATCTTTTGCGGGGCGAACAATCCCGTAAAACTGGTTTTTAAGCTTATCCAGCGTGCCCGTGATACACTCCCACCCAAGTTGCCCATCAGGTGCTAATGGCTTATCGGGCTTTGCTAAAAGACGTCGTCCTAGAAAAGCGCGTCTCACCACTTTTTTATTAAAACACACCCCTTGTAATTGTGGCATTACCCTTTGAAGCTGTTCAAACTCCTGTTTGCTATAGTTGCGCATCTGTCCGGTTTGAAGATCAGGCGCCTTGTAAGTGGTCTCATATTCAAACCAACGGCATTCAACCAGCGTAACATAGCGTTTCCCAGAATACGGATCTGAGAGAGAAGTCGCATTGGAGTCATCTTGATACGCATCAAGCGACACATGAGAATCCTCAGAATCGGTTGTACTATCGATAGCCCAATCGGCGTTAAGATCTTCAACAGCAACATCAGGAAAAAGACTTTTAGCATCCTCAACGGATTTGCGATCAACATACCACATACGCTGTGCGTCAATGAGATTTGGTCTTACAGCATTGGCATCCCAAACCATTTTTAAGGGATCTAAACGTTGAACAGCAGGTATCCCTTCGGGATCTGTATCATAATCAAGCCGCGTATCTGTCCAGCCCATACCGCAAATAACCATATCCTGAAAAGCATCGGAATCGGCATATTCCGCCTCTGCCTCATCACGAAACCATTCTGCTGCTCCAGTAAGCAATTCATTGGGTATTGCCGCTCCCATTTGCCGTGGTTGAAACTGTACTTCGCGCTTATTATTACGCTCCGCCCCAACAATAGCATTCACAAGGGGTGCAATGCGGTTAAAAGTCATGACAGGACGGCGTTGCTCTTTTAAAACCGCAAGATCTTCCTCTGCCCATTGACGACCATTATAAAAATCAAAATCTTCACGCGCCTGTTCACGCCATTCATTAACATGTTCAATATCTTCTGCATACCAAGACTTTAAACGCTTATAGATTTCATATTCATCAAGGATTGTCGTTTTTTGAAAGTCTTGATCTAGAATGCCATCCATGATGCCGCTTCTCTTTCCATAGTGCAATAACGCTCTTGCTTGGGTTTGACACTGGGTGCTTCATAGACAATGCACATTAAACCAAAGGCATCCGCCCCATGGCTCGACCAATCATGCTCTGCACCCAAACCAATGCCGCGCTTCTCATCCCATTTCTCATGATACCAATTCAGTGCTTT
>NZ_JBHIOI010000046.1:0-7630 GCF_042195415.1 Bartonella sp. CE47NXGY
CTGCAACTTTTTGCAACAAAAAACTGTACACAATTCCTTGAACTCCAAACTATCTATACCACTAAATACTAAGGGGGGCGCATAGCTGGCCTAAACTCTCTTTACAGAAAACAAAAAAACAAAACGCTGCATAAGAAAAACTCAAATGCTTGAATTTTTTCTTTCAACGTATGCGCTGATATTTGCTTGCATATCGTCTTAAAAATCCATTTTCCACCAAGATTCGTCTTAATCTCGCAAAATCTAAAGTAAAAAGGCTACATATTTTTGATGTTTCCGTTTCGCGATAGTTTTTCCTATTTTAAATGCTTCTGCAATTTTTGTAAGTATATCTTCTGTTTCTAAATGGCGATCGCTAAAAATTTCCATATTTCGTACATTTTTATCTTCTAGCGCTTGCCATAATTTATCGATTGCTTGAAATCCCTTTGTTGTGTTTTGAATAAGACTAAGGTTTAAAAGGCGATTAATAGATTTGTGAATGTTTTTGGTCTCTGAATTGATAAGTTTGAGGATATCAGAAAGAATTTTAGCACCAAGTATAATAACAGTATAGACAGCGCGTAGTGTCGGTGAGGTCATGGCAGAAATGAGCGAATTATAAGAAAAATGATTTGGCTGTATTGCACATGGATATCAATAGAATATTATTCGTGCAGAATGTATCTACCTTACGCTTGTCTACCCCATAATCCTTTAAGCTATGAGACAATTTGCAACGGCGTTTACAGAGCAATCTTTAGAGACCGTTTTGAGCTTTTTTGCCGCAGAGTGTGTTCAAAATCATAATTGAGTGATTTATGGCGAAGTGTTTTGAGTGCTCTTGTTGTGCCACCGGTTGCAAAAACTATATGTGACATGGAAGCTGCTTATTTTTTCGTTTGCATGAGGCAAAGGCAAGAAGCAAAGGCGGAGGCACCAACAATCATGCAAAAGGTGAAAGCGATATGATTGTTGAAATGGCTGATAATCCATCCACTTGTCCATGAGCCGGCGGCTTGGCCAATATTTGAAATAACAAGAATATAACTGAAAAGAACACTGGCAGAGAGGGATGGGGTTGTTTTCCCTGCTTGATAGTATATTTCTGGAATCATGACAGATTCATAGACACTGTAGGCAATTAATGCAGTCACAGCGGTAAAGACCCCACCCATGAGGAAAAATGAGGAGAAACTTCCCATAAGCCATAATAGATAGAAAGTTGATTTATCGGAAAGGCTGAGATGTTTATTGATTATTCCTTGCCAGATACAAATACTGATGCCAACAATTGAAAAGAAAATTCCACTATAAGGGGCGAGATTGCTGTCAAATTTACTGAGAAGTGTTGTGGTGGTGATGAAAATTCCCATGAGGAATGCACAAAGCAAAGCCGTGACCAGCAAATAAGCAATAGAACGATTATGTATTATTGTTTTTAAAGAAGAAAGAAGAGCTTTTTTTGTTTTTTTATTCTTTTCAAGAGATAATGTTTTATGCGGGTAATGATAAACAATTTGAATGGATAGAACACAAAGATACAAACCAATGAGTGCAAAAAAAGCCATTAAGAAGGTTGATGCGTTGTATTTTATGGCACTCGTTGCAACAAGAGGGGCGATAACGACAGCAGCATTTTGAAAAAAAGAATAGAGAGTTAATGCGCGTTTAAGAGCATTTTCATTGAGATGTTCTGATAAAATTTCTCTCAAAAATGGCTTTGAAATTGCTTTCGAAAAAGCCATTAAGGTAAAAAAGATCAACCATGCAGAAGGTGTGAGCGATAGGATAATGCACACAAAAGCGCTACTCCTTAAAATAAAGGCGGTAGCCATTAAGAGTTTACGGGAAAATCTTTCTAATAAACCTGTTGTGGTTACCATGAGAATGCTTTCAAGGATTACCGATCCAGCGAGATAAAAAGCAACATTGGCAGCAGTTATGAGAGAAGAGTTTCCAAGCAAAGGGAGTACAAAGAAAAAGGAAAATTCAGAAAGAAAAACTGTGCTATAGATGAAAAAAGGAATTTTATTTTTGCCCATGGAATTTCCATAGAAGTGTTGTTAAATGATCAAAGACATTTTGTTGTATCTTTTGAGGAAGTTTTGCCAGCCCTATTTCTGCTGTGCACATTTCGTTGAAATAGTATCTTTCTTGATTCACTAGCCAGTCCAATGCAAGAATATTGTTTTTTCTACGATGTTTTTAGAAATATCGAGCATGATTTGGATTGAGCAACAACACTGTGCCCAGATGTTCGCGCAACAATCATAAGATCCATTGAGACCTTGATCCTATATCTTCTCCTGATGGTTTTGACTGTTTTTAACCCTATTTGATAACCACCCAATCCTTTTTGATAACCAATTGGCATCCCGCACTCTTGTTCCTCCCCATTGCATCTCTTGCGAAGAGAGCACGCTAATCTCATCTCCATAGATTGTCAACATATGAATGGGATGAATGATTTTGTAACCTTTTAATGAAATTATATTTTTTTAGTGGAAGGTTATTCATTCTCTTGAAATAGAGAAGAAAAACGATAGCGTTCGCTAATCATTTTTCAATTCTCTTTTAGCGCATGCGTTGATATTTTCCTCCATGGCGTTGTAAAAAAACTCTCTCAACAAGAGTGCGTCGTAATCGGGCAAAGTCTATCGTAAAGAGGTTGCATATCTTGGAAACTTCCGTTTCGCTATAGATTTTTTCCTTCTGAAAGGCTTCACCAATTTTTGATAGCATCTCTTCTGTTTCTAAATGGCGGTCGCTTAAATTTTCCCTATTCCGCTCATGTTTATTTTCTAGCATTTTCCACACTGTCTCTTCGGCTTGAAATCCTTCTGTTGTGTTGTGAATAAGTCCGAGATTCAAAAGGCGATTGATGGATTTGTGAATGTTTTTGGCATCTGAATCGACATGTTTGAGGATATCAGTAAGATTTTTTGCACCAAGGATAATGGCGGCATAAACAGCGCGCAGTGTCGGTGACGTCATGGCAGAGATCAGTGAATTGCGGGTATTGCGTTTGTGAAGGGTTTCTTTCCCCATGGGCAAAAGATCATTGCGAATGGGCAGTTCATTGATTTCTATGAGTTCTGCTTGTAGCGATTGTGCGCGTACAATTTGTTCGGCAGAGGTGCGTTTGCGAATAATCCCCAGACCACCTTGGCGATATTTGTGGTTTTCGGGGAGTGTTAAAGCCTCATAGGAATCATCAAGCCGGTAGAGAATTTCTTCCCACAAAGGAGTTCTGACGCGTCGAACCCGTTGTTCGCCATTGAGAGCAATTGTTGTTGTTATGGTTGGTTCATGTAGACAAAGATAACCACCCGCGGTGATGTGTTCCCAAACTGTGGTAACAAATCGCACATCATCTGCGGGAGTACCAGCATCAAGCCAAGCAAAATCTATTGGTCCCCAAGATTTGAGGGTGCTTTCATCGAGAGAGAAGAAATTCTCATGGATAAATGTTACCATGTCTTTTTCAATACCGTCTTGAAGCAGTTTTTGCCATGCTTCTTCTGCTGATTGACCTTCGACTGTAAAATCATCAATGGTGATAAGCCGAGGTTCGTAATTCTCAAGGATTCCTGAAGGGTCAAGCAAAGCTGTGCGCTCTTCCCAGGTGGAGGATTCTAAAAGTTTTTTATCTTGTTGCCATGTTTGTTTTGCTTTTTGCAGTGCTTTAGCAATCAAGCGCGTACTATCACCAGCACCGATTTCAATGACTGTGCGCGGTCTTGCCATTTGAATAAGCGCATAAATGAGCTGTGCACTATTTTCTGTTCCCATGCCAGGTCTTATCAGCTGCATCTTTTTATCCTTATAATTTTACCAATCGTAGCATTCCTGCTTTTATAAAAAACTTTATTGAATCCTCTAGCGGATATTGAATACGTATTGGTGTGGTGGCTTGCTTCAAGAGATGTTTTGTTTTTTCATGAAGCCGGATTGTACGCCCATTGAGTTGATTAATGGCAAGACTGCCAAGAGAAGAATCTATGATAATACATGTTGGCTCTCGTAAAAGAGCGGTTGCATCATTTTCTGAAAATGCTTTTTGATCTGTTTCGATGAGACCGTGTTGTAAAAGTGATATCAAAAGACTTCCAGAGGCAAGAAGAGTACCATTGAATTGTATTTCCCTCAGTGATTGGACAAGGCAGCCTTCACGAAGTGCTTCAAATGTGGGAAAATCGAATCCGCCAAATGCCGCTCCTTTTGTAGAAACAATGGTGATGGGTTGTATTTGCCGTTTGCCAATGAGTGCTGGTTTGTTTTTTATTATTTGTACATCTTTTGCCCATTGAACGCGTGATAAAGGATTGAGTTCACGTGGGTAGACAGCGAAAGAATTGATGGCTATGGGCGGCGTTGGTTTTTGCAATTCAAGTGTGTGGGAGCTCTCATGACAATCATGTCGCATATAGTCTGCCAGTTGCCACACATAGCCGCCTGTTCCATTGTAAAAGTTTAAGCCTATAGGATCTTGTTGCATGATGTTAAACCGGTTTCTATTTTGCTATAAACTAAATTTTGGGAATGGTTGTTAGCTCTTCCACACTCAAGAGTGGTTCATCAAAGTCTTATTGGTTGGTGTGGGGTTGTATGGGAGATACAACGATTTTATCGAGGGGTGATTGTCATGTCCTTTTGGGGTGTATGGTTTGCTTGAGAGCAAAGATAGCAAAGTTCGTTAACCATTATCATATTCCTTTTTTTGCATAGTGCGGTTTATGATAAAACCTAAGATGCCTGTGATCATGGTGGCGATGCCAATGATAAACAGTGTGCTTTGGGTGTGATGCACTTTTACAAAACCGGCTCCTAGAAAGCCAAGGCACACCGCTGTTTGTATGATAAAGATATAGGCAGGCATTTGGTTGTTTCGGTGTTCTTTCTGAATGGCTTTCATCATAAAACTTGCCATCAGAGCATTTTGCACGCCGTTAGCACCCCCAAGGATGAAAAATGACAGCATCATTAACCATACAATATGTGTTAAGGAAAAGCAGAAAATTGCAAAGCCGATGATTACAGCGGCAAGTGATGCTCCAGCGGCATTACCAAAGCGATGAAAAAGGCTGGAGAAACAGAGTGGACCAACCACGAGGCCAAGACTTAACATGCTTGTGATTACCCCATAGGTTTCTGCACTGAAGTACAGCTCAGTGCGGATGCGGACAATCGATAAGACGTTGAGAGCAGAGGTGAGGATGATGGTAATGATGAGGGGAGAAAGAGCATAGACAACATTTTTTTTACGCAAGAGACCCGTTAAATCTAGCCCTTTTTTGCTTTTTTGCGTTGTGTTTGTCGTTTGTGTATGAATTTTAAAACTTTTAAAACAGAAGAGAGTGATAAAGGTAGCAAAAAGAACCATGACTGACAACACAAACAATCCTTTTTGCCCGTTTGATATTCCATACAATACACCTCCTAACAATGGTCCGGCAATATAGCCAAGATTACGGACTGTTTGGATAATGCGGTTGATACGGTCTAATTGCTGATCATTGGTTGCAAATTCTGGGACGGAAACGAGGATAGCAGACCAAAAGAGTGAACCAGCACAACCTAGTGCGAAAGAAAGGGCAATATAAACCCAAAATTGGTTGGCGATTGCAGCTGTGGCTATAAAGAGTGCTTCAAACAATAAAACAATGGGTACTGTTCGCGCTGGTTGGAAGCGATGTAAGAGACGTGGTGCAATGGGGCCTGCACAAATTGCCCCGACAAGCCCTGCAAACAGCAGCATTGAAATAGATGCTGTGCTTTCTGCTAAGTGGAGAGCAAATGTAACTTGTGCTGTTTCATCGGCAAAGCTGCTAAAGCCCAAAACAAGGAAAAGCCCCATTTGGGTAAAAATCATGGATTTTTTCTTTGTCACAATGCTCCCCAACATGCTAAAGCTTTTACAGCTTTTAAAATTTCCTTCTGTGCTGTGTCATGTGGTTTATCATTTAATTTTGCTAGATCTAATTTTTTTCCTGATGAAAGTTGAGAAAGGAAATGTTCTAGCTGAGAGCTATACTCAAAACTGGCGCAATGCCCATTTGCTGCGATGAGCAGTTCTTTTGTTTCAGTTAAGGGCACCCATTGCAGGGTTGCAGGTGGGCGGAGAGTGATTTCATTTTCAATTTCGGAGACGTCAACAAGGGGGCGCTTGACACATAAACGTGAACTTGTATCACAAATTAATTGAGAAACCAGCATATGGCGTTTTAAGGTACCATTTGCGATGGCGGAGTTTAGTGCAGAGTGTTGAAAAGCATTATCAGGGTTTAAATTTGCTCTTCCTGATGCGCGGATATCATGTCGCGTTCGATCATCAAGATGGAGTAAATGCGTGACATAATTTTTATGATGTTGTGCATCGTGTGCTGTTTCCCAAAAAGCAATATTGATATTTGCCGCGATATTTTTTCCAGTTTCAGCAACGTGGAAAGCATCATGGGGAAAGTAGGCAACACGGTCTGTACGGTTTTGCAGCGCAATTGCTGTTAATTTATGCGCTTCATATTCAGGATATTTTAGCCCTTGGAGGTCTTCTCGTGTACTGGGCCATGCAAACATTGTTTTGCCATCCTGTAGAGTAAAACCAAAATTATGAGCGTGATCCACATGTATCCCAACATGGGTAGAAGAATATCGGCCGATGAAGCAGTCAATATCTACACGTCCACCAGGTCTAAAACCTAAAGAATGTGCTAATTGATCTGCAAATTGTTTTGCCACATCCCATAGAACAGGGGTTGCAGCGTATAATCCATAATACATGACCGCCCATTCTTGTCCTTCGGCATATTGGTCAACGCGGGCAGTATATTCTTCTATAGTTCTATCCGTATCTAAAACAAGAAAGTTTGAAAGAGGACGTGGACTCCGCACTCCATTAACCACTGTTACTACTTCGGATTTAGGATTAAGAGCTAAGAGTTTATGAGGATGTAGAGCGTATTGTCTTAAAGCATTCAAAACATCCCTTTCATCGAAAGGGATGTGTGAAATTGATAATTCAGCTGCTTGCTTAGCCCAAATTTTTTGAGAAAAGCTCTCTGAAAATAACTGAAACATGCACTTAAATATACTTAATTTTAAAGTTAGATATGTAAATAGATCTGTATCAACAATACATTATTAAACTTCTAACGAACCATTCACATCAAGCTCATTTTGACAAATTTGAGTATCGTTACGCTGTGCATACTTATCAAGCATTATAGTTGGCACAACTTCATCAGCAGCCAATTCAATAACATTTTTTACTTTATTAAGTGAAATATTCATATATTTCCCCCCTTATAGTTGATAGAAAAACAATGATGACCAAAATAAAAAAACTACCACTTATTTCCTCTTAATATGGATTTTATTTTTGTCAAATGTTATGTTGATTGCAAAGAGCATTTTAAATAAGAGGGCTGAATTTTAGAGTGATTAAGAAGAATTTACAAAAAAAGCTGCACTATGCGTGCAGCTTTTTATGTATTTGCTTTAAAGGTAGACAGGTAGACGTTTTAAAGCATGAAAGTGTCCTTACGGCTTCTATAACCATAATAGCCAAAAATACTGGAAATAATGGCGCCTACCAGACTTCCTAAAAAGCCCCACCACCCCATATTGGAGGCTGTTTTTGTGGCTTTAG
>NZ_JBHIOI010000048.1:0-2824 GCF_042195415.1 Bartonella sp. CE47NXGY
AGATTATAATGTCTCTATCCGTTCTTTTCTTATTCTCCCGTTTCCTCCACCCCTCTATTTTTTTCCACAACCTGCCCCCAATCTTTTCCCCAACAAGCCCACTTGACTCCACACAGACTTTTTCTCATGCCCCTAACATCCTTTTCCATATCGGCTAAAAAAAATCCCCCAAGCCCCCGCAAAGCTCTCTCCCCCCAAGAACGAAAGCATAACGTACACCATTGTCACAGCAATGAAAAAGCAATTGGCCCATCATTGCCACTCCCCCACAGTACTCACCACAAAAGCACCCAAAATCACACCACCATATCTCTAAACAACTTGGCCTTACTCCCCATTCTCGTTTTCCCTTCCAGCATACCGCGCCGCCTTGCATGCGCTCCAAGCACCCTTTCTTCCCACATTTTCCCACCATGCCTTTCACATTCATGACCAAGCTCTTTGCGCTCCCTGCACTCTTTGCGCTCTTTGCTTGCACCCTCCTCCAACACAAAAACCAGCTCTTTTCCTCCTTGAACGTGCCTTTTTATAGGTTGGAACCTGTCTGCACTGCTGCTTCCCTTCCCCCTAAACCTCATTTTTGTTCTCTAGCATGCTTTCGTGTCACTCCAAGTCACAGGATAACGACCTGCCCCCTTCATCCCCACTATTTCCTCCTCATCCCGCTCCAACATTTCTCTTCCCAAAGCCGCGTATCTCCCCCTTTTCCATATCGGCTAAGAAAATCCCCCAAGCCCCCGCAAAGCTCTCTCCCCCCAAGAACGAAAGCATAACGTACACCATTGTCACCACAATGAAAAAGCAACTCAGCCCTTTCATTGCGGCTCCCCCCCCCCAACACTCACCACAAAAGCACCCAAAATCACAGCCTCCATACCTCTGAACAACTTGGCCTTACTCCCCATTCTCGTTTTCCCTTCCAGCATACCGCGCCGCCTTGCATGCGCTCCAAGCACCCTTTCTTCCCACATTTTCCCACCATGCTTTCACATTCATGACCAAGCTCTTTGTGCTCCCTGCACTCTTTGCGCCCCCTTATTTAGCACCCTCTTCCAACATATGCTTTGCTCTTTTCCCCCTCTGCTCTTTCCTTTTTATAGAACTTTGCCTCTCCTCAACGCTACACAAGATCCCTTTCTTGCCCGCCTCATTCTTGTTTTGCCCTCCAGCATACGTCTTGCATGCGCTCCAAACTCCCCGCTTTCTCCCTCCTTCAAAGCAATTTCTGTTCTTATATGAAAACCTGTCTCAACCGATTTAATTTGCTGTACCATCTTCTCCAAAGCCTCATTAAAACGGCTAATTTCATTTTCAAGCTTGCAAATATATGCTTCATCACGATAAGCCCGTTTAATCAAAGGAGGCATATCCGGCCAATAGAGCATTAAATCCACCCATTCGCGTTGAGAAATCCATAATCCCCCTTGACATTGTGCTTTATGTTCTGCTGGAAAGCTCTTTTGCATGAAATGAGGGATCAAAATTTCAGGTTTTTTTGTTTTAATTTCTAATAAGCCATTTTTTCCCACAAAAGCATCGGGGGAAAATCCTTGTCTGCGGTCATCTGCCAAAACAAAGCCAATACATTCAGGTTCTGTATGTGTCAGTTTCCCATAAAGCTGTCGTGCGATTGGTTCTAATTCTGTCCCACGTCGCATAGAAAGTGTTGCCCCTTCATCAACAGTTTTTCCTGTAATTCTTTCTCCCGCCAATTTCATCATCACACTCTGATAGCGTGACGTTTTTTGCCCTTGTTTTGTTCGTGCCATAACCATCTCAAACAACGAAGCCGTAATCAAACCATTACGCGCTTGCTGCCATTCTTCTGTTCCTTGAATACAATCGATAATGATTGGCATAGTATTTCTCCCCTTCATCTTTAAGGTGTTTTTTTTTTGCAACATATTCTCTTTGAAACATTCATATCTTTTAAGATGCATTCCCCACTAAGAATGACAGCATCCTTAAATATTGTGCTGCTGAAATCACAAAAGCTGTTGGAAACGCCCCCCTCAACATCCCCCTCCCCACAAGTTTCTCATCCCCTCCTTTTCCATATCGGTTAAGCCCCCAAGCGGCGCCCTCCCTAGACGAAAGCATAACGCGTGATATTTTTTCCCCGATAAAAAAACCTCTCGCCCATCATTGCCCCCTAAGGCTCAATACAAAAACGGTCAGAACCGCGCTCCCATAGCGCCTTCCTCTTCTTCCCTCTCAAACACCTTCCCTCATTTCCCAACATGCTTTCACATTCATATCCAAGCTCTTTGCACTCCCTGCGCTCCAAGCCCTCTACTTTCCCCCCTCCTCCAACACTCTACTCCTTTCCCCTACACAGAACTTTTTTTAAAGATTGACATCTCCTCAACGCTTGTACGGCTGCCCCTTTTCCACACCTCATATCTCCCCTCCAGCATATGCCTTGCATACGCTTCAAGCTCTCCTCTCCCCCACTCGTCCTCCCTCTTAACCAGCCAACCACCAACATTTTCCCCAACAAGCTTCCCCCCAACATCCCTCCTCCCCAGAAGTTTCTCATCCCCTCCTTTTCCATATCAGCTAAGCCCCCCCCAAGTCGTCTCCCCCAAGAACGAAAGCATAACGCACACCATTGTCACCACAATGAAAAAGCACTTGGGCCCATCATTGCGCTCTCCCAGCACTCACCACAAAAGCACCCCAAAGCCCCCCACGTGTCCCAATATGTCTAAACAAGCTTTAACGACCTCTCCCGTCAAACACCTCCTTCCATTTTCCAGCATGCTTTACGTATCATTCCAAGCTCCCTACTTGCGTGCCGCAAAAACACAAAAACCGGCTCTTT
>NZ_JBHIOI010000048.1:2924-5865 GCF_042195415.1 Bartonella sp. CE47NXGY
AAAAATCATGGCGGCAATATTCTTCCTCCAATTTTTTTGCCATAGACTGAGCCACCTCTTGCGATATAAAAAGTATAGCGTTGTGTTTTTGTGGTTCGAGTCTGATTAAATTCCGCATATTTCCAGCATAATAAAGTGGAATCCCTTGATACGAAGTCTTGAGATAACTTGGCATGTTTACCACCAATAATCTGTCAAGACATCACATGGGCGTAAACGATGCTGTTTTTCATAAGAGCCATAGAGATTATCTTCATAATCGCAAGCCGCTCTTTCATTTAAACAAGCATGATAAGCTTCACTATTCAAAATGAAGGGCTGCAATTGTGTATTTTCTTCATTTATTTCATGATTTTCGACATAAAAATCAGCGATTTGTTCGGTAATATCTTCAGCATGAGAAGTTGTCAGATCGAGTCGTAAAACTCTATAAACAGTTTCACATTCTTCAATCAGTTCGAGCACTTCTTCGATTTCGTCGATTGGTCCTTCATAAGTACAAGGATTTTCCTCTTCGCATAAAACGACAATGATTTCATCCTCTTTAACGAATGAAATATTTTTCATGATTTCCCCCTTTAGATAGTTGATAAAGCATAGCCTTGTCTTGACAAGACTAAATATAGCGTTAGTCTTATATCCTCTATAGGAGAGATGTCAACCATTTTATCCTTCATAAAAGATATATTTTAAATATCTACGGGGTTCAAATGACATATGTAAAGAAAAATCTATTATTCTTTGTTCCTCTCATGCCCCTTTGTTGTTCTCTATTTGTTCTTACAAAATTGCAATTATAAACACACAGGAGAGATAAAATGAGTGACATAATATTAATAAAACACTGGAGTCGCCTTGACTCAAAAGCACAGAAGGAAGTTATTTTGAAGCTTCGTCAATTGGTCGCCGCAAAAGAGTCAAAATCGCCTGTCTCTCTTGCGGAGAGAGTTTCGAAATAAGCTCTATAAATTCTTTATCTTCAGGGCTAGCCCCTTTCCCGTAAAGAATATAATTCATACTGATATTAATTTCGTGACAAATTCGCGAGAGAGATTCGATTGTTGGTTCTTTTCCTTCAGAAAGAATAGAATGAAGGTACCCCGCGCCTTTACCGGCAGCGAGGGAGATAGATCTTTTTGACCGCCCACTTTTTTCCAAAGCGATTCTTAATCTTTGACGCCAACCATCGATATTCATAATTTCACCATATAGCGCGTCTTTTTAAAAAAACACGTCCTTTTTATAAAACGGGCTTGCATTATCCTCTAAAAAGGATAAAATTAAGGAAACAAATTTTACTTTTTCGGGGGAAATTTTTTTTATTTTTAGATCATAAAAACACTTTAACCACCCTACCGGATATAAAAGACCACCTCCAAAGCTTCTGCCCAAAAGCAAGTACGTTGAGAATGTGTGGTATTCTTTATTTTTTCCATCACCGCAATCTTAAATCGTAAGTTTGCATGCTCTTCAAGCACAGCCAATCATTTATAAGCATCGTAAAGAAGCCTCTAGTCATCATCGAACAGAGCCAAAAGCAACACAAGTTAAATCCTTATTTGAGCTTTTATCATCAATAAAAATGTATAAAAAAGAAGAAAGTAGATTGCAGTATGAAACACGCTAATCAACAAGAAACTCCTCATTATGAATCGTCTAGGCTTCCATATGTTTGTTGGTATCAAAATGACTTTCTAGGAGGTGTACGTGGGATGCGCGCACACGAAATTGGAATCTATACGATTCTTCTCAATGAAATGTATGCCCGTGGCCGACCTTTAGAAATATCGAAAGAACGTTTAGCGCGTCTTTGTGGTTGTGACAAGCGAACTTTTGTTAATGTTTTAGAGATGCTCATCCAAGAGGGTAAGATTTTAAATTTAGCCAATGGATTATGGAACAAGCGTTGCGAAAATGTTTTTCAAGAGCGTGAAAAATTGCTTGAACAAAAATCCTTTGCGGGTCGTTCTTCGGCAAAAAAACGCAAGAAAATCAATGCAGAGATGCAACAACTGCTTAACGAAAGTCCAAAAGATGTTGCACAAAACTCAAAAGCTCAAAAGGCAGAAGAAAAGGAAACACCTTACGGTGTTTTAGAAAAGAAAATTTTGTTTGATGAGACAGAACCTTGTTTTTCCTGCGAAGAGAACTTTGAACAAAGCGATCATCCATCACCCTTATCGGCTCTTGATTCACCTCTCCCTTTGCCTGCCCAAGCAGAAGCGGAGCAAAAAAACGCCTCCCCTTTAAAAGCTCCCCAAGACGAGTTCACTCCCGCCCCTATCGCGCAAATTGTCACGGGGGAAAAAACAAAATCCGCCACCACTCTTCCCCCCAGCAATCTTCCTGCCTCCATCCCGCTTTGCACCAACAAAAAAACCACAACCTCAGTTGCCAAAGGGCATCGTCTTCCTGAGCATTGGCAAGCAGACATCAAGGCGGCAGTTTCAGAAGGTTTGAGTGAAAGCCAAGCCCATTGGCAAGAAAAGAAGTTTCGCGACTATTGGCAAGCCAAAGGCGGCAAAGAAGCTCTCAAAGTAGACTGGCAAGCCACATGGCGCAACTGGTTTCGCCGTGAGATCGAACGGCAAGAACAGCAAAAACAGGGAGGCTCCTCATCTTTTACCTCTGAGAACAATGACACGCTTTACCGCAGTTTGATCAACTATAACGACAATTTTTGACATCACACAAACAACGTATTTTTCAAGCAAGCGCGGGGACAAAAATGCTTCAAAACCACAACAGCATCGGACAAAACAAAAGGCGGCAAAACAACATTTGGATAGGCGATTCACACAGCAAAACGCGTCAACATCGACCATTTTGCTCTCATCACAAAAGCGTTTTCCCCACGCAAAAGACCCCCACAGGCACCCCAACATACACACCCCAACATGCACCCCAATACACCAGGACTCCAGCATGCACCACCCCCTCA
>NZ_JBHIOI010000048.1:5965-7197 GCF_042195415.1 Bartonella sp. CE47NXGY
GATAGAATAGCAGAAATGCTTCTTCCCCAAGGGCACAAACGAGGCAACAATTGGATTGTAGGCAACACACGTGGTGAAGCTGGTCAAAGTTTATCGATTTGCTTGAGTGGTAGTAAAGCAGGACTTTGGTATGATTTTGCAGAAAGCACAGGAGGAGATCTTTTAGACCTTTGGTGTGAAGTCAAAGGCATTAGCCTTTCTCAAGCCTTAGAAGAAGCACGCGCGACTCTCAATCTGACACGCCCCAAACCCTTTATGGCGCCCCATCGTTCCTATCGCCGTCCACCGGTTCCTACAGGGCAGAGCCCGCAGAATCTTGTAAAAACCTATCTCCACAAAGAACGCCACATTCCTCTAGAAATTATAAAGCGTTACCGCATAGGAGAAAATGGCAAAAAAATCATTTTCCCCTTTTATAAACCCGACGGCACCCTTGCTTTAGTCAAAGAACGGCTTGCGCAAACGGGAGCAAAAACCAAACCAACAGCCTCCCAATGTGAACCGATTTTATTTGGTTGGCAAGCTCTTTACCCCACAAACCACACCTCCACGCAGGCGCTCCAACAGGCACCTCAGCAAGCATTCCAACACACACCTCAGCAGGTACCCTCAACCAACCCCGCCTCTACACAGGCGCCCCAAAACACCGCCTCAACCAACCACGCCTCCACAAAGGCATCCCCGCACACATCCCAACAGGCAACCCAGCACGCACCTCAGCAAGCATTCCAACACACACCCCAGCAGGTACCCTCAACCAACCCCGCCTCTACACAGGCACCCCAAAACACCGCCTCAACCAACCACGCCTCCACGCAGGCATCCCCGCACACATCCCAACAGGCAACCCAGCACACACCTCAGCAAGTATTCCAACACACATCCCAACAGGTACCCTCAACCAACCTCACCTCCACGCAGGCACCCCAAAACACCGCCTCAACCAACCACGCCTCCACGCAGGCATCCCAAAACACCACCTCAACCAACCCCACCTCCACAAAGGCATCCCAAAACACCGCCTCAACCAACCACGCCTCCACACACACACCCCAGCAGGCACCCCAAAACACACCTCAGCAGGTACCCTCAACCAACCTCACCTCTACACAGGCACCCCAAAACACCGCCTCAATCAACCCCACCTCCACACACACACACCAACAGGCACCCACACACCCCCCCCAACAGGCGCCATTTCCCATTCTTTCTTCAACAAACCGTACCATTGT
>NZ_JBHIOI010000049.1:0-4809 GCF_042195415.1 Bartonella sp. CE47NXGY
AACATAACAACATAAGGCAATGCTTGCATTAGAAGTCCTAGTTTAATTCGAAGCCATTTATTGTTTTTTGAAGGAAATGATGTTCCGTTTCTGCCTTTCTCTATATTTTCATAAGCTTTTTTCAGAACCAAAGGTCACGTCATCGATTTGAATTTATAAAGCAAAAATATTCCCCGTATGAAAATTCTTTTTTCAAAAAATCTGAAATTTTTACCGATAAGAAAGTTGTAAAAACGTCCATTACACAACAAAAATTTATCAACTCTGATACGAATAGAACAGAGGTCATACCTACAATTCACGTCACAGAAAAAATAAAGAAAGAAAATTTTATAGAAATATTTGCTGATGGCATTCACGCAATTTGTAATTTATCTCGTACAGGACATCGTGCTTTGATAATAGTTTTAGAAGAATATCGATCTAATAAATCAACAAACGAAGATCCCAGCAGCGTTACCTTAATTTGGTTTGATGGGGGTATAAATGGAAAAAAGCGCGATATGGTCGACAGAACTTTTCACAACGGTTTAAGAGAGCTCATACAAAAAGGAATTTTAAAACCAAAATTGCCTAATCAATACTGAGTGAATCCTATTCTGTTCTTCAAAGAAGAAAAAGTTGCTTTTATGAAAGAATATCAAATAGAATCATCTTCTACCAAACCGGATATTTCATCCGTTGAACATCAAACAGATCTTGAAGATTTTATAACAAAATAACTTGTATCATTTATCGTACTGTGTATATTGTGGAGCATCTTGATTTAAGCGCGTGAGGGGAAAATAATGTCAAAATCACAAATAAGCAAAGAGGCGCTCGTCCTTTTGCTTTTATGGCTTCGTGGTCCTTTAAGATTGATACTAAGCCTTATAATGATAATGGGGTTTGTGGGATTGTTTACAATTCCTATTATGATATTATCAATAGGTTGGTCAAAAGCACTAATAAACATTACAATTTGTTCCTTTATATTAGGTTTTGGCTCTTTCCTTCTAATTTTTTATTATGATAAACTTATAAGATATTTACAATAAACTGTTCACATATTTTTCCATTAACAATACTAATAAAAAACAAAAGATCACGATAATTAAATCTGTATTCCGATATAATTGATGAGATTAATACATATAATTTTTAAAGAGGGGAAAAATGAAAAAATTTATTTTAATATGCTTGGCTCTATTGACTATAGGATTGAATATTACAGGTTGTGGTAAAAGTGAAGAGGAAAAACGTAGAGCCCAACAAGAAGAACAAGCTAAAAAGTTTTTTGATGAAGAATTAACCTCTACAGATCGTGATCATGCATTTTAAAAAATACCCTACGACAATAAAATGTGAGTTATCAATCTCTAACTAAAAGAGTATTTTGTGTAACTCACACCTGACAACGTCATTGTACACTTTAACACGTATGAAGACAATCAGTTTTAAAAACTTTGGAAAGGCTTTTCATAACCTATCCGCTTAACGCTAAGTATTTATATAACAAAATACCCATTTATTATCTTTTCTTGTCTTTTTTATAATATTTTCAAATATATATCACTTAAAATACCTTATTATTTTCATCACTTTCTTTTGACTTATCCCCCTATAAGCTTTCTCTTTAATCATGATCTCAAAGCCGCGTGAGAAAAGAACAAGATAGGCCTTTTGGTTATTGATAAGGGGCACACGTGCGCCTAACGATACGCTTTTACAGAATTTCCCAGCCTTTAAAACTTAAGGCTTTTAGCCTTCTCATTTAAATGCAGGTTTGATGTCATGATTTTGGGGTGCGATTATTAAGAGTTTGAGAAGCGAAGAGCTTTTCATTTAAAAAGCAAAACGAAATGACGTATAGCCAAGGAAACGCGCTCTCCCATAGCACTGTAGTAAACAACCTATAAGGATATTTTAAACACAACAAATTTTCATAACGAGCGTTGTCCACCAAGGACTGTGTGGATTATCATTAACTTTTTTCTGATAAGATTTGCAGTAGAATATTGTCTTGATTTTTAAATAGCGCTTGAAAAGACGCTTTATCAATAATGGTCAATATTAATTATGGTCAATGGGATTATAGCTCCCATGATCTCTTCGCCAATCTTCTGGTTGTTGAAATTGGCTCGACCACAAGCCATTTTGTGCTTTTTGAGCAGCAGATTGTAGAGTTTTATAGTCTGCGGGGGATGGAAAATGATGCTGATCTTTTGTCAACACCATCAACCCTTCTGCCAGCCCCAACCGCGCCAGATCAACCCCATCTACAAAACATTGTGCATAATGAACCTGTTGAACGACACGTGCTTGCCGACAAGTAACCTTTTTATCAATTGTTTTTGAAACAAGCCAAGCCGTAACAAAAGCACCGCAAGGCCACTTAACTCCGTTGCGTGAGGCAAATTGCCTCATTTCACAGCTTTCCACACCATATAATCGGATATCACGGATAATCTTTTTTCTCCATCCATCATCTACAAGCGTAATCATTTTAAAGGTCACACCACTTGTGACCTGTATAGCACCGGAATAGACCGGCACATTTTCTTCATAAAATTGTGATGCGATTGGTTCTGAATGCAACACCACATTTTGTTGGATTGCGTCTTGTTGGTTTGCATAATCAACCAATTGTGACTTCGGATTTTGAACGGGGTTTCCAATTGTCTTTTCTGATCCTTCAAAAAGAGAAAATTGCATAATATTTTCAGTATGTTGACTGAAATAAAAGTATCCTAAAATAATAATACAAATTAAGACAATATATTTAGGCGCTGCTCGAAGATATTTTAAAAGTATCATTTTGAATATTACTATATTTTTTGTTCATTAAATAATAAAAGATTAAATATTATTAATTTATCGATAGAAAAATTTATTTTTTTCATTTATATGATTCCCGATTAATATTTTGAATATTAATTTTGTGATTAACTTAAACATAAAGCGGGGGAATTTTCATGAAAAACATGAATAATTCGTTCATTAATGAACATACCTTACAAAAAACTATTCTATCCAACACCCAAAAGAAATGGTTAACAGCAGCATTGATGCTGTTTATTGCCTTCATGGCACTGAGTGAACCAGCATTTGCTGATGGCGGCTTCGGAAAAATTGAAACTGCTCTTCAAAAAATAGTTGATGCTTTAAAAGGACCAATTGCAAAATCAATCGCAACCATTGCGATTGCTGGTGTTGGGCTTGCATGGATTGCTGGTTATGTTGAAATGCGTAAAGCTTTCTTTGTTTGTGTTGGCATCGGCATTGTTTTTGGTGCATCGCAAATCGCATCAATGTTTATGTCTTAATTCGCTTAACTTTAGCCTTTCAAAGCCATGAAAGAGCACGACAAGCTAACAGAAGATACGTTATTTCTTGCTTGCACGCGCCCTGCAATGATCGCAGGCGTGACGGTGGAAGCTATGGGATTAAATGCGATAGGAACGATGATATTGTTCATTATGGCAGGCAATATTTTTTTTCTAACCTTTGGTGTGATGCTGCATTTCATATTCAAGGAAATCCTAAAGCATGACCATAACAAATTTCGTATTCTTCTGACATGGCAAAAGACATCTATTTTTGCCAGAAATTCGAGTCTATGGGGTGGGGGAAGTATTTCTCCATTACGATTAATTCGTAATTATGAGGAATTATAATGAATAGAACAGAGCGCAAACGTGAAAAGCAGCCAGAAGCGATCATTCCTTATGTGCGCCATGTCAATAAACACATCATTGCGCTGGATTCACGCGCTCTCATGAGCGTTATTAAACTTGAAGGGATTAACTTTGAGACAGCGGATATTATTGATCTGAATGTGCTTCACGAACAGCTCAATAATCTGTTTAAAAACATAGCGGATGAACGGATAGCGCTTTATAGCCATATTATCAGAAAGCGTGAAACGATTTATCCGGATGGGACTTTCAGATCGGCATTTGCCAAGCAATTAGATGATAAATATCGCGAGCGGATGATTTCACAGGAGCTTTATCGCAATGAGCTTTATCTTTCTATTTTGTGGAATCCACACGTTGATCAAACGGATAAATTAGTGGAGTTTTTCAAACGTTTAGGCAAAGCCAAGCAAGAAAAGACAGAAGTTGATGCAGAGTCCATTCGCAAGCTTGAAGATATTACCACAGATCTTATTCAAAATTTAGAGCGTTATGGTGCAAGAAGATTGAGTCTTTATGAACATGAAGGCAATATTTATTCGCAGCAAAGTGAGTTTATCCACCAATTGGTGGGAGGTCGTCGTGAACGGATACCTCTCACATGGGGGACGATAGCTTCGACTGTTTATTCAGACCGTCTCATTTTTGGAAAAGAGATCATAGAAATACGCACCGAGGCGGGACAGCGGTTTGCGGGCATGTTTGGTTGGAAAGAATATCCAGCAAAAACTAGGGTAGGCATGGCGGATGGTTTGCTCACCCTTCCCTTTGAGTTTATTTTCACCCAATCGTTTATTTTCAAGAGCAAAAATGCTGCCAAACAGATTATGGGGCGCAAACAGAATCAAATGGTCAATGCAGGAGATCGAGCAGGTTCACAAATTATGGAACTGGATGATGCGCTTGATGATCTTGAATCCAATCGTTTTGTTTTAGGGGAGCATCATTTATCATTGGCAGTTTTTGCTGATACGCCGCAAGAGTTAGCGGATAATCTTGCCAAAGCGCGTTCTCGTCTTACAGATGGTGGGGCTGTGATTGCGCGGGAAGACTTAGGGTTAGCAGCAGCTTGGTGGGCACAATTGCCTGGCAATTATGCTTATCGCACCCGCTCTGGTGCAATAACAAGCCG
>NZ_JBHIOI010000049.1:4909-6613 GCF_042195415.1 Bartonella sp. CE47NXGY
GGCACTTATATGCCCTTGAAGAATGGTAGACCGACAGGCATAGCACCGCTAAAAGGCTTAGACTATAACAATCCAGCAGATAGAGTTTTTTTACGCCAATGGATTATAAAGCTTGTTTCGTCTGAAGATCAAAAGATCAGTGAATCAGAAAGACAAGATATCACGGCGGCTGTTGACCAACTTGCCTTGTTGCCAAAAGAACAACGGACAATATCGGCCTTACAAATGTTTTTTGACACCACGCACAGGGAGGGGATAGCGGGTCGTTTAGAAAGATGGTGTAAAGGCAATGCCTTAGGGTGGGTTTTTGACAATCCTGATGACGACATTGGCATTGATGCAAAATTTATTGGTTATGACATGACGGATTTTTTAGACAATAATGAAATTCGTCCCCCCTTAATGATGTATCTTTTTCATAGGATTTTGTCTCTGATTGATGGACGTCGTATTATCATTGTCATTGATGAGTTTTGGAAAGCCTTAGAGGATGATTCCTTTAAAGCCTTTGCGCAAGACAGGCTGAAAACTATCCGTAAACAAAATGGTTTGATGTTGTTTGCAACGCAATCTCCCAAAGATGCGATCAATTCGACCATTGCTCACACCATTATAGAGCAATGCCCAACACAAATTTATTTTCCCAATCAAAAGGGCAATCATGGGGATTATGTAGAAGGTTTTAAATTATCAGACAGAGAATTTAACCTGATACAATCAGAATTAAGCCGTGAGTCACGGCGTTTTCTCATCAAACAAGGACAAAGTTCTGTTGTAGCAGAGCTAAATTTACGCGGCTTTGATGATGAAATAGCCATTTTAAGTGGCACCACCAAGAATATTGAACTCCTAGAGACCATTATGGATGAAGTTGGACAATCTCCAGAAAAATGGCTTCCTATTTTTCAAGAAAGGTCAAAGCAATGAAAAAACTTTTATTGGCAACAGCTCTTTGCGCAATTTCTTTTGGTTTAACAACCAATTCATTTGGTTTTGGCGGTATTGTATTTGATCCCAAGGCTTTTGGACAAATGATTAAACAAGTTCAACAAGGCCAACAACAGCTTAACAAGTTGCAAGAACAAATTCAACAAGGTGCACAACAGCTTGAGCAATTAAAGAGCCAACTCGATCAAGCGAAACAGTTATATAACTCCTTAAATGTCAAGCCTGACATTTCGGGATTGAAAGAGATGTTTAACAAGCAAGGGAGCAGTGGCGCCCTTCCTTCAGATTTCAACCACTTTCAACAATCAATGGGCAGTGGTGGCGGCGGTGGCGGTGGCGGCGGCAGCAAAAACACGCAAAAATGGCAAGAAGAACTTAAATACAAAGAGCCCGCGGGGGGCGCAGACTCAAAAGAGGCAGTAGATGCTTTTTACGCACAAGAAGTGAAAAAAGCTGAACAGCGCATAGTAGGAGAAGCGGCAAAAGGCCAAGACGTCTACGAAGAAGCCAGTGAAACACAAAAAAACATTACCAAGCTTCTTGACGAACTTGGAAGTACTGAAGATGCGGGTAAAATTCAAGGCATTCAAGCACAACTAGAAGCGATACAAGCAAAACTCCAAACACAAGTCCTTCAAATGCAAGCCGCCGCAATGATTCAACAAGCAGAAGAAAAAGCGGCAGAAAGACGTGAAATAGAAGAATTTAAAGCACGAACCAAAGCTTTAGCCCAAAAAATGCGTGGTCAATAAACGA
>NZ_JBHIOI010000050.1:0-6495 GCF_042195415.1 Bartonella sp. CE47NXGY
AATGTGAAGCGTGCTATCTCACAGGCAGCACAAAAATATGGTTTGCCAGAAAGCTTTCTTGAACGTGTTGCTATGATAGAAAGTAATGGTAATCCAAATGCAAGAAATAAGAACAGCAGTGCAGGGGGGCTGTATCAATTTCTCGATTCAACAGCAAAACACTATCAACTGAATGACAAGTTTGATCCCTTTCAAGCAACCGATGCTATGGCACGGTTAACGAAGGATAATACGCGTTATTTAGTCACAGCATTAGGCAGAGAGCCATCAGAGGCAGAGCTTTACCTCGCACACCAACAAGGACCAGCAGGGGCAGTAAAGCTTATCAAAAATCCACATATCCCAGCGAGCCAGCTTTTAGGTCGACAGGCAGTCACACTCAACGGTGGCAACATGGAAGCTACAGCAGGGGATTTTATGAATCATATTTATGGGCTTTATAATAAAACGGGAGATGCTTTGAAGAGAACGATACAGCAAAACCAAAGCAATGGACAAGCAGCACCAAACGAGGTGGGTCCTTTGCGTGGGTTTGAGAGGATTCAAAAGACACTTCAAGGTAATCAAGTGGGTCAAGGTGATCAAGGGGGCAACCAATTGATGGCATATGACACGCCATTCCCAAACAGAATGATGGCACCTGAAAGCAGAGACAATTTAACAGGACAGATTATGGAAACCACACCATTGCAAGCACAAGGTATTGATGCAGGTGCTCTTAAAAAGGGCTTTTCCGGTTTGCTTCATTTAATGAGAGAGAATGGAGAACGACAAAAACAGCAGGCACAGATGGTACAGCAACAAATGTTACAGCAACCAGTCATGGCGGGTTTCTCACAATCGACTGGGGGACCGACAGATTTAACACCTCTCATTGATCCTTCTAGGCGGCAATCTGTTGGTTCCTATGGGCGGCAAAAAGAAGAGCAATTGCGCGAAGAGCTATTAAGAAGAACGGGGGCTTATCATGTCTGATATTTATGACTGGTCACTCACAGCTGATCAAAATGCGAATTCCGATAGTATCATTAATTGGGCAGAAGGGCAGCCGCCTAGTTCTGTTAATGATAGTGCGCGGGTCATGATGCAGCGTATACGTGAATATCTTGCCGATAATGGTGGTTCTCTTGACTCAAAGTTTATTGTGAATGGAAAGGAACAAACAACATCAATCACGTTGACGACGGTGTCGCCGATAGCGAAATATAAAAACGATATCATTATCCGCTTTAAGGCGCGTGGTATAAATATTGGTACGACAACAATAAACATGAATAATATAGGAGCAAAGCCACTCTATAAAGCCACCAGCACGGGAATAGTATCATTGACAGGTGGTGAGTTACAAACAAATGGTATTTATGAAATAGTCTATAATGATGGCGTATCAACAAAAGGTCTTGATGGCTGGTATCTTTTAAACCCTACCCCCATTCCACCACCGAAGGTCGAAACCTTTCCTTGTGGTTTTATTGCGACCTTTGCTATGCAAGAAGTCCCAAACGGCTGGCTTTTATGTGATGGCGCTACTTATGAACGCAAAGATTATCCGCAATTATTCAAGGCGATAGGGGATAAATGGGGAAAAAACAGCGATACAACCTTTAAAGTTCCAGACTTTAGAGGAATGTTTTTGCGCGGCTTTGATAATGGTCGCGGTTTAGACAGAAGTAGACAATTTGCCGATATACAGCAAGATTGCCTTAAATCGCATACACATGCTTGTACCATTGAAGAGGCAGGTCAACATACGCATAAGCATGATTATTCTATGGTTACAAGAGTTGGTCAAATAGGTGGCAGAAATCCTGCTTTTGGTAATTCATATTATACAAAAGATACACAACCTGCTGGAGTGCACACGCATAAGGTAATGATTTCTTCAACGGGCGAGGCAGAAACACGCCCTGTTAATGTACCGGTTGTTTATGCCATAAAATCGTGAGTTTTTCAAATGATCAATAATCCGTCTGCTATTGATGATATTGCGGACGCGGAGCAAATCCGCGTCCTTTTTTATGCAAGCAATCGAATGGTTCATGCACCCTTAAATAAGGTACTTGATCTTGTCAAAAGCGACATACAGCATGATCTTTTAAGCGCTTTGGCAGAATATAAAGAAGCGACAGATAAACGCATAGAGATCATGCAAAAACTGATTGATGAATTGCAGTCCTCTCTCTCACACAACAAGACAACGAACTGATTAAGGAATGAAACGCGATGCCATTACCCTATCACACACATATATTTAAGCTTGAACCAGCAACAAAAGAAGAAGTCAAAGAAGGTGTTTTAGATAGTAAGGCTCTTGCACCTGTTTCAGTGGGGAGTGCAGCAGCTTATGAGGTAGAATATTTTGCAACCGCTGCTCAAGGAAAAAAGGCTGATGATGCTATTGCAAAGAGAGATATTGGAGCTCTTGCTTACAAAAATAAGGTCACAATTTGTGATATTGAAGCAAGTGGTGAAGCGCATGAGAATGCGATTTTATCAGGCGCTGGCTGGGTAAAAATATCGCCTTTAGGGATTGGCGATATGAAGGCTGCTACATATGATCCCGACAATGTGGGGGCAAATACATTTTCTATGGAAAATATGCACGAGGGTCCTACCAAAAAGATCTTAACCATAGAGGAAAGATCAAAGCTACGATGGTTGAGTTCTACGCAGCCAACGATGGAAAAATGGCGGAGGGGAGATGAAGGTGTTTATTATCCCATATCTCCGGTAGATCTCAAAAATACCATTAGTTATTTTGTAGGCTCAAAGTCTTTTGGTATGTCAAAATCAGTTTATGATCCAGATAAAATAGAAAAAGATGTATTTGATATGGAGAATATGAAGGAAGGGAAAAAGCATCTTATCTTAACTCCTCCAGAACGTGCACAGATTGCAAAAATTGATAAAGTTGAAGATGTTGCACAACAAGGGATTCATGTTGCAAGTGAAGCGAAGAACGTTGCAGATAGTGCATTAAGAACAGCAAATGATGCAAAAGCTTATGCAGTAGATGCAAAAAAAACGGCTGAGACAGCACAAAAAACGGGAGACAGTGCAAAAGCTGAGGCAAATATTGCGCAAACAGCAGCCGATAAAGCGCAAGATACAGCACATAGTGTACAGAAAAAAGTTGATCTCATTCAACCTCTTGCCAAACAAGACTGGATTGATGGCACAAAAACAGTGGATGCACTTATCTCACCAGCCAAACTGATGGCTTCAATCAAAGCAAATAGTAGCAATAGCAGCGGCGCTGGTAGCGGCAACAATGATGGCGGGGTTAGAAAACCTGTTGAAATTCTGATGACAGAAAGCGGAGATATTCCATTGCCTGATGGTATTACTGCTGACACCGATATCGAAGTATGGGCTTGGGGCGGTGGAGGTGGTGGCGTTAAGGATGGCGGCGGCGGCGGCGGTCAATGTGTGCATGTTAAAATGAAAGGTTCTGATTTAGATAAATTAAAAACAGCTTACATTGGTCGTGGTGGTAAAGGTAATGACAGTAACATTTTGTGCAATGGTGGTAGAACAATGATCAAAGGGCTTGTTACAGCAGAAGGAGGATATTCCGTTTCCATGACTCTCGTTAACTTTGGAGGGAAAGGCGGCGATGGAGGAGGAAACAGGGAGGGCAGCAGTGGTGAAAGCTTTATTTTTTCTGGTGGTAATGGTGGAGGGAGTGGAATAGACGGCAAGAGAGCTGGTACTGGTGGAAGTTCTTTTCTTGGCGGCGGCGGCGGCGGTGGCGGTAAATGTAAGGGTTCTATCATGGGGCAGGGTGGTGAGAGTTACAAAGGTGGTAACGGTGGTAGAGGTGGTAAAGAATGTGGCGGCGGCGGCGGTGGATATTTTGATGGGAAACACGGAAGCGACAAAATTGGCGGCGACGGCGGTGATGGAGCAGTACTCATAAAGGTATATTTATAAGGTGAATTGAACAATGGCACGGAAAATAAGTAAAGACTGTTTATACTGTTTAAAAAAGTGGGAAGGTTTGCGCTTGCAGGCTTATCAAGATGCTTCTGGCATATGGACGATTGGTTATGGTCATACGAAAAAAGCCGGTCAACCAACAGTTGTTGAGGGTATGGTGATTACAGAAAAAAAAGCTGAAAACATGCTTTTAGCAGATTTGCGGCAATATGAGAGGGCGGTAGAAAAAGCAGTTTGTGTGAATTTAAGCGACGAGCAGTTCGGCGCTCTTGTTTCCTTTTGTTATAATGTGGGTATTGCAGCTTTCCAAAACTCTACATTGCTTAAAAGGCTTAATCGGGGGGATTATGAAGCGGTACCAACCGAATTGCAGAAATGGACCAAAGCGGGAGGCAAACGTTTACAAGGTCTCGTACACCGGCGTGTAGCAGAGGCAGGGCTATGGGCGAAAGGGGCTTATGTTTCTTCTAATTATCAAACAGTAGAAACGAAACAACCAACAGGGTTTCTCAAAGCAGAAGCATTGGCACCGATTATTGGTTCTTTCTCAGGTCTTGGTGGGTTTTTAGCGGGCAATGGACCAATCCAATGGGCTTTAGCCGCCATTATGGTTTTAGCGGCATGTACTGGCATTTTCTTTGTTGCTAAACGCTTTCAGGAGCACCGCCTATGATCTTATGGATGAAAAGAAACTTGATGGTAACAGGTGCGGCTTTAGCCGCTTTTTTTATTGCCTTAGCAAAAGCTTTTACTCTTGGGAAAAAAGTAGAGCAACAAAAGCAAACAGAAAAAGCTTTAAAAGCAGCCACAACACGGCTTGAGGTGGAAAGTGAAGTTAATCAAAAAAGTGATGCTGATATGCGTGCTGCTCTCTCTCACTGGTTGCGCGACAAATAAATATGCTTCTTCTTGTGTTGGTTGGTTACCTATTTATTTAAGCCGGCAAGATCTGAACGCCATCAGTTCCAATTTAGCAAGAGAGATCTTAAAGCACAATAATCTAGGTGAACGCTTGTGTGGGTGGAAACATGGTTAGAAAAAAATCCAAAAAACACACAGAGCTTACAGAATCAGAAAAAGAAATGCTTCAAGAAATGATCATCACCTATCAAAGCGTGAAAATGATGTCTCGCTTGATGAAGTGGATAGCATTTTTTCTTTTTTTGCTTATCCTCGATTTTGCACGCCTCATGGACGCGCTAGATAATGTCATTGCACATTTAAAGCAGTGGTTTTCAAAGAACTGAACAACTGTCATAAAAGAAAAAATTTCGTAAAATTCTTTATTACTATGAATTGGAGATCCAATTATAAACGCAGTTCAGAATGGGAACCAAGTCGTAAAAGCTCTAGTGTTTTGGCATCTGGCTTTCGATAGATCAAAACTAAATCCGGCTTTATGTGACAATCACGACAATTGCGCCACTGACCTGTTAGTGCATGATCTCTCCAATGCGCCTTTAGCGGTTCATTCTCCGCTAACGCTTTGACCACAAGCAGCAAATCCTCCTCTAGTGCATTAGCATATTTACCTTTGCTTTCACGTTTAAGGTCACGGCGGAATGAACGCGTATAGACAATTTCCCGCATAGCAAGCTTAGGTTTACTTTTCAGATTTACGTGCTTCGGTTCTATCTGAGCGTATCATGGTCCTTAAGCCGTCTAATGATGTACGTTCGACGCGTCCCATTTCGGCATCCTCGATAGCTTGTAATGTTTCCGGATTTGGTTGGAATAGATCAAGTGGTAATGCTCTATCTCTAGCAATGCGGGTCATAAACATGCGCACTGCATCCGATATAGTTAAACCCGTAGACTTAATAACTGCACTTGCAATTTCTTGAACTTCATCAGGTATGCGGGCTTGAATTTTTCCCATTACTAAACCTCCTACTTAATTGTACTACAATGTACTACATTTCAAACCTATGTCAAGAGATTTATCCGTCATGCTATACAACCTTGTGTATTAAGGAGGGTAGGAAGTCAATTTTTAAAAGGAGCTAACCAAAACCTGAGAATTTCTGCTAGAATCACGAGAGAGCTTCTTTTTTAATAGGATTTTTTAGATGCCAACACCATTTGGTAAAACCTTACGCAAACTTCGCATTGATCATTCAGAACGCCTTTTAGATATGGCTAAAAAATTAGATATATCTGTAGCATTTTTATCATCTGTAGAAATTGGCAAAAGATCTGTTCCTGTAGGATTAGAGGAAAAGATAATTGAACTCTATACTTTAGATCAAGAGGTAGCAGAAATTTTGAGAAGAGAATCGGATGCTTGTCGTAAAAGCTTCACTATAAAGCCTTCTAATCCGTTGAGTCGTGAAATTGTTGGCATGTTTGTTAGAAATTTACATAATCTTTCACAACAGGATTTAGCAGAATTTAAAAAATTATTAGAGAAAGTTAGCAAACAAGCATGCGCTTCGTAGAAGCATGTTCGAGAATCCTATTCCCGAACCTTTATTTACGAATCCCGCACCTTGAAAAAACACACATGAAATCAATAAGTTATAGCACCATAAAAGTGCTGTGGCGGAGGGGGTGGGA
>NZ_JBHIOI010000051.1:0-6325 GCF_042195415.1 Bartonella sp. CE47NXGY
TTATGTGAAACACCCATCTTCTTCGCAAACGCACGAACCGATAGACCCTTACGATTCTTCTTATTCATAGTTGCTCCATTTTGAATGGTATATACGAATTATTGTACACTTTAATTATTGACAAGGCTTTATTTTTCGTGTACATAAAATATATGAAGATAGTGTGGGATGAACCAAAAAGAGCTTTAAACATTGTTAAACATAAGCTTGATTTTGCTGATGTTATTTACTTTGACTGGGAACATGCTCTTATTGATGCAACCCATTCAAACCGCATGAAGGCTATTGGACATTTTGCGGATGGCACAACAGTTATTGTTTTTGCAAAGCTTGGCAATGAAGCGATATCCATTATCAGTTTTCGTCAAGCGAATAAAAAAGAAAGAGAGGTTTTCAATGACTATCAAAAAAACCTTTGAAACAGGATGTGGCTATACAAAAGAAGACTGGGACGCTGTGGATTCCCCACCACTAACAGATGAAGAACTTGCACGCTTAAAGCCAGCTAAAGACGTTTTACCAGCCTCTTTTTTTAAGTATGTAACAGAAGAGCGCCGTAAACGTGGGCGTCCACCCGTTGAATCTCCTAAACAAGCGGTTACTCTCCGTCTCGACCCAAATGTTATTGCCTCTTTTAAAAAACAAGGAAAAGATTGGCGAACACGTATGGGTGAAGTCTTAAAAAAAGCAAGTGGCAGCTAAACCAACCACCTCCCCATTTTTGAGAACGGGGAGGGGAGTTCTGTTTTTAAGTTAAGCAACCTTTTTAATGGGGCTTTCTAAATCTGGTTCGTAAGCTTTCAAAAAAGGATTCATAGCCATGGGAAACTCTGAAGCTCCGAAATCTGTAAGAACTGCCAGAATCTTTGTAAAATTGGGCACTTCATCTTGAAGTTCTAAAATCAAAGCTTTTTCCACCACGCCCATGACCTGCACCAGCGTGTTACAATCCTCATCTCCAACACTTTGATGATTGGAAAATTGAGCCAACGCTATCCACAAATCGCATAAGAAGTCGACACTGCTATTCATTGCACACCCCCAAAGATTTGCTCTCTCAAACATGCCAATCCTCTGGATGTAATTTTTGTTGAAGGGAGCACTTTTTCTGTACCATCTGGTCTTTGAATGGTGATAGCAGGACAGTCCATGAAACCTTTTTTGATTTTATCTTGATAAGGTAACAGAGGCGCCCCTGGAGTACGCCGATACACCCAACCATGTTTACGCAAGTAATCAGTTAAATCCTTTGGTCGTACTTCCAACATCTTTGCTGCTTCAATAAGACCGAATAAACCATCAGAGCGTTTTAAGCCTTCCAAAGCCTCTGCTTTAGGCTTGAGTGTATTCACCTCATTTCTTAAGTCTTCTAATTGATTAATACTCTCTAAAAGGAGCTGTTTGATCGTAAGAGGATTTTCCAATGCATTGGCAAGATTTATTTGCGGTGTTGCTACTTGTTTCAAAAGTCGTTCACATTTGATAAAATATTGACGAGCTTCATGTCCTTTATCGTTACGCTCTATCATGGAAAGGTGTTTAGCCATGTCTAAGGTGAGGTAGTATTCTATGCTTGGGCGCCCACCTTTTTCTAAATTTTTAGAAAAACCTATAAAGTCTATATTTTCTCGAAAATTACATTCTTTAATGCGATTTTTAATCCAGTCTGCAAACTTTGATGTAATTTCCAAAAATGCGTGCAATTCACGCGCATTAACAGTTTGAACAGTTTCCTGATCAATAACCTGTTCTGATATTTCTATAAGTGTGTTCATAATGAACTCCTAGTTGTTAGAGGTTTCTTAATGACACTCTAAAAGAGTGCCGGGCGCTAAGAAACACGGCAACTAGCCCGTCGTTATGCTTTCCCCGAAAGGGTATTATATGGCATAACCACACCCGACAATATTATTATATGCATATAGCATACAATGAGTCAAAGCTTTTAAATTGCGGAAAACGAGTTATTTCGGCAACCAATCCGCTAGTTGTTTTAAGGTGTTTCTTAGGCACCTGATTCGACAATAGATATAATGATACTGTCTTGTCAAGTGATAAAAAACTTTTTCTAAAAAATAATCCACTATTGTACAGTGTGTATATGAGGACACATTAAATTTGTTATTTATCAATGAGTTAAGTGTACAATGTACAGTTGATTTGAAAATTCTGTCGCTAGCGATAGTTCGCGCTGTCCTGCCCCGCAACGAAGCCAACCCGCTGGGAAGTACCTTTTGAATTGATTTTATTGATTTTTTTATGAAAAAAACAAAGCATAAGTGATAATCTGTTTTTAAAATTGCAATAAGAATATGTAATGCCTAAACTCATAAGGATATGGAATATATAGATAAAGCTTGAGAACATGATCTAGCCTTTTTTATTAGCAGCGTATTCTTGACGAGAAAGTTGTCTCTGTATGTTTTTGGTTAATCTTTCATTGGCTTCTTTTACAATAGCACTTGCAATTTCTGGCTTAGACATCACTTTAGCAATTGAAGGTCCTTCTTGTTTTGCAATGGGGAATTGATCTCCGTCATCTCTTTGAAACACATTCCCTCCCATTTTCAATTCAACACGCTTTGGAAAACTGCCTCCCTTGATAAAACCATGGGGTAAGATTTCTTTCTTTCCAAACAGTGTGTAAGTTACGCCGCGTTTTGTTTCGTTTGCTTTAAAAAATTTAAGAGGTATCGGTGTTCCAGAACCAATGATATCTGTCTCAAGAAACCTTGCTGTTGCCTTTTCTTTAATATAAACACCTCTTCTTATACGCTTTATTTGGGCTGATGAGATGTCTGCAACTTGCTTTTCAGTAAAGCGTTCAACTTGTTTTGCTGCAGTGTTTAGAGCATTACGCAGAGCCCAATTAAGGCGTGGTGCTTGAAGGTTTGTGAAGGTATCCTTCACCTGTTGAAGATAGCATTTTGGGTGGATGATTAACTTCAACTTCTAAGCCTTTTTTGGGGTAGGTGACTTGGAAGCTTTAGATGCTTTTGGCTGTTCGAGTGGAATTTCCTCTGTCACTGGTTCAGACGATGTTTGTACGGCTTCTTGTTTTATCTGCTTAATTTGTTCAACTGCCTTGTCTGTTTTTGCTGTTGTCTTGACTCCAATAAAAGGTTTTACAGCATTAGCGCGCTTGAGACGTGCGTAGACTTGATTAGAAACTTCAACAAATGGATTATTGGGTGTTGATGGTTCAAATCGAACAGTGCTTTTATTGTCTCCAACAACACACATTGGCTTAGTGATGACAGTTTTCATCATTGCTCCTTTTGAGTCATAATTAATGACATCATTAGTCAATTATTGATTTTTGTTATTTGAAAAATAGATTAGTCAGAATTACCCAGAAAACAGAGCTTTCTAGCCATATTAAAGGCTTGATATTTCATTGAATTTTTGGGAATATTTTTGAATTTTGGACGCAATACAACCAATGCAGTGCCGTCATTAAATACGATTTTTTACACCATGCCAACAAAAAAATCTATATTTTAGATTTTATAAATTATTGTGAAATTATTATAGGAGGGAAAGGCAATGACAGGTCCAGAAATATTAGATGCCATGTATATAGTATCAATGATAGTTATATCCCTCTTAACTATAGCGTTTTGTTTGCCTGCCGCCTTTTGATTTTCATTAATAGCTCGCGGATCATATGCAATTACACGCTTTTGCAAAAAAATCTAGAGTGATAAATTTTTCCAGATTGAAGAGCTAAATATTAAGCTCGTGACGCGCTGCTGTTGCCAAAAAAGCAGATCTTGTTAAACCTCTCTCTTGTGCACAATTATCAATTGCACGTAAAAGCCCTCGTTCAATTGATATATTTGTGCGTATGACTTCTGAATCATTTTCAATAAAAGGAACTTGTATTAAAAAAGCTCCTTCTGACAAAGCTGTTTTGACAGATTTCCGTTGTATGACTTCTTCAAATTTTGAAGGAATAGGCACTCTATCTATATCTTCACAATAAAGTTGGAGTGCTTCTGTTGCATTTGCGATTAAATTTTCTTCCTCATCAGCAGCAGAAAAAAGTCCCTCAAAATCAGGAAACTGAACACCAAAAGCAGATTCTTCATCTTTATGAACAAGAGCAAAAAATCTTTTCATTCTTCTTCTCCTTCTTTTAACCAGCCTGCTTGTTGTGCGATAGAACGTGCTGTACCAATCGGAAGATTTTTTTTAGGATGTGGAACGATAACAACCTTATCATCTTTTTTAAATTTATGATGAGAACCTTTCACTTTGATAAGTTCAAAGCCATCACGCTTTAATTTTGCAATGATTTTTCGGCTATCTTGTTCCATTACCTAAACTCATAATGTGTAAATATATACACATTTTAATGATTTTTCATCTGATGTCAATTCTTTTTTAATGGCTAAAATGCTTATGAAGCGCATTAAGAACAATACGCAAAGAGCTAACAAGATGTGTTAACGATTGATCTTCTATAACAAGATATTGTAATGCAGCGTAAAGATTATACTGTCTATAGAGGTGTTGTGTTTCTTTGATAACCTCTTTCGTCTCTTCATAACAATGAGTTGCTCTTTCAATCCACCGTTTTTGTGCCTCCTCATTTGATGAAGGAGTAAAGTTATCATAAATTGCATTAGGCAATCCTTTTGCACATAGATAATTGTTTTTCACTTCAAGATATTTTTGTGCAGCATCATATTGGTCTTGATTGATTTCACCTTGCAAATAAAACCGCCCGATATAGGTTCCGGAAAGCGGATTTTTAGCCTCTTCTATGGTCAAGCCAAAGCGTTTGGCACGCATTTCAATTGCCAATTTATCCATGGGTTTATGCGGTGTTTTTGCTCGTGAGATGCGTCCGTTTGGTTCTCTGATACATCCTTTAATCCGAGGACGTCCGCGTTTTGTACGTTTTTTTCTCTTTGTCATATGTTATCAATCAGAATGGGATAGCATCATTAAGAGATGTGCCATGATCAGTAGCACCTGAAGCGATAGCATAATTTTGAGAAGTAATGGGTGAAGGGGTAGGGGATGCTGATTGCTCTTTCTTTGCATCAAGCAAATACAATTCCCCTTTGAATTGTGGTAAGATAATCTCTGTTGTATAACGGTCATGCCCATTTTTATCTTGCCATTTGCGTGTTTGTAATTTGCCTTCTACGTAAATCTTTGAACCTTTGTTGAGATACTGAAGTGTAATTTTTGCTAAATGTGGATTAAAAATCACCACGGAATGCCATTCTGTTTTCTCTACTTTTTGATTGGTTTTTTTATCTGTATAGCTCTCAGAAGTCGCTATACTAAAATTGACTATTTCTGCTCCAGAATTCATTGTTTTGCTTTCGGGATCAGCACCTAAACGCCCGATTAATGTCACTTTATTTAGCATGTTTTTTCTTACCTTAAACTTGTACTTTAATACATAGAAAATCTTAGTATGATTTGCTTATTTTTTCAATTATTTCAAAATGATATTATTGTTTTTTAACATATAAAATTATATTTAATATGCAAAAAAACATAAATAGTTCAGTGTTCATTTAAAACTCTTGAAATACATACATAAATGTATTAACATAAGATATGAAAATAAGATTTGAATGGGATGAAACTAAAGCAAAAAGTAATCTTAGAAAGCACCGTGTCAGTTTTGAAATTGCTGCTCGTGTTTTTGCAGACCCGTTCGCCATGGTTAAACAAGACCGTATTGAAAACGGAGAATATCGTTGGCAAACTTTGGGTCTTGTGGATGGTTTTTTACTGCTGCTCGTGGCGCATACTGTCCATGATGATAAAGATGGTATAGAAGTAATCCGTATTATTTCAGCGCGGCGAGCTAACTCGAAAGAAAGGAAACGTTATGAAGAAGAAAGTTCTTTATGAAATTGATGTAGGTAACTTATCACCTTTGACAGATAAACAGAGAGTTGAAGTTGATAAGCTGGCTGCAATGCCGGACAGTGCAATTGATCATAGTGATATTCCGTCACTCAATGATGCATTCTGGAAAAACGCCGTTCGCAATCCATTCTATAAACCAACCAAAACTGTCACAACAGTACGTGTGGATTCAGACGTTCTAGCGTGGCTTAAAAGTCAAGGGAAAGGATATCAAACACGGATTAACGCAATTTTACGTGACGCCATGCTTCGTTCAATGCGTTGATCTCTTTCCTGCTACAAAGAGTATCAAACAGCTTTCGATAGTTTTTTATCTCCTTGTTGATCTCATCTATGAACGTTGAGAAGAAACAACGTAATCTGAACAGTTTTATAAAATCGGAAATTTTACTATAGCTTTTTAACTGAGCACTGTAGTGTGTAAATA
>NZ_JBHIOI010000052.1:0-6212 GCF_042195415.1 Bartonella sp. CE47NXGY
CAAAGGTGCGCCACGTTCACTGGTTTGAATAAGCGAAAATGTATTATCACGCCGTTCAATACCAACCACTGTGGTACTGGTTTCAACTTCCTCAAAAAGATTAAGAGAGCTTACAAGACCAGGTTGAAACTCATAGTTTTCAATGGCTTTCATCATTGTGATGCTTGAGAAAGCATCATGTTTAAAAAAATTCATATCCATGTGTGCATTCTCCTATCGCAATAGAATGTTGTTATGGTCTTCTAAAGACTGAATGGCTGCTTTCTTTTGCTCATCCGTGATGGCATCTGGCCATAGAAGTTCAGAAGCTTTTACAGTGCATAAGCGTGCTGTAATCACGGCACGTTGATCTGCTTCTGTTGCGTCAATAGTGGCAAAAGAAATCCCTGCCGGTGTTTGACTGCCATCTGATGCTGCTGGATTAAGGGGGGTATATTTTTGTGATGCTGTAATTTTCCCCATGACAGTTCCAGCTTCAATGAATGCTCCTGATGCAAACAGCACTTCTTCATTTGACATATCGGGGTCGTAGGGTCCAAGATAAGCGCCATTGCGTACGTCGTCATAAATAATATTCGTCATTTCACTGCCCTCCAAGCTGCTTCCCATTTTGCGTGAATCTTTGCCTTGCTCGTCCCATCACTATGAGGGGTATAAGGCGAGACTTTTAAAGACGCGCTTTGAGAGCTAGCAGCCGTCAACACACACTGGCGTGCTTTCTCGACACTCATACCGTTTTGAATAGCTTTTGCTGCGTCAAAAGAAACGCCTAAGTGCTTTGCTTGCCTTTCAAGGGTTGTTAGTGCTTTTGCGCGCTTTCTTTCTTTTTCAAGAGCAGCTTTTATGTTTTCCTGCTTGTCCTCATTGTCTTCATCTTCATCTTCGTTTTCTTCGTCGTCAAAGATTTCGGCGTTTTTGTCGATGTCACTATCGTCTTCGTCCTCTTCCTCGTCATTGATGATGTCGACGATCTTTTCGTCATCCTCTTCTTCAGCGCGGTATTGTGTGCGTGCCATGTGTTTTGTCCTTCTTTTTCTGTTGATGTTGGGTTTTGTGATATGGAATCCGTTAAGGCTTCCAAAGCTTGCGCAAGGGTGCCCTGCGCATCTGCTAATCCAAGCGTGATCGCTTGGGTGCCTATAAAAGTTTCTGCTTTTGTGTCACGAATTGCAGCAGCATTTAAGCGTCTGTTTTGCGCCACCAAATCGACAAACATCTCGTAGAGCAGGGCGCAATCGGCTTGCATTTTTATCTGTGCTGTATCGCTCAAGGGTTCATGAGGGTTGCCATGGGTTTTGTGATCACCTTCAAAGACAAAGGTCCATTTATGCCCGTGTTTTTCATCCGCACGAGATTGGTCAAGATGGGCACAAACAACCCCAATCGAGCCCACAACCCCTGTGCGAGCTACCCATATTTGAGAAGCCGCACAAGCAATGGCATAAGCTGCAGAACAAGCAAACTCATTGGCATGTGCCCAAATGGGCTTGTCGTATTGTTTTGAGAGTGTTTGAAACTCTTCAACCAAATCAAACACACCACCGGCTTCTCCACCGCCGCTATCAATATCAAGTAAAACAGCGCGAACATCAGGTTGTGCAATGGCTTCACGAAAAGAAGCGCTTAAACCTTCATAAGAGGTTAGCCCCGATAAAGCCCCAAGCCATGCACCACGGCGCACAAGCGTGCCATGAACCGGTATTATGGCAACATTGTTTTGTACTACATAAGTTTCAGGGGGTCTTAAAGCTTCTGTATTCTCTTGCGAATAAGCTTCAATGGGAAACTTTTCTCCCTCAAAAAGGCGTGGTGCAAGAGCATTCAAAATGATATCAAGCTTTGTCGAGGCAAGCATATGAGGAACCCCAAAAAGCCGTGATGCCAAAAACGGCATATCAAGATTATTCACCATTTTTATGTGCCTCACTGCCTTGGTTACTTTCATAAGTTTCAGAAGGTTCTGAATCTGCGGTATCAATTACTTGATTGCTATCAGAGGTCGCTGCCATATCCGTGTCAAAAGATAAGCCGCGCGCACGAGCGTCTGTGTGCTCTTCTTGCAGTTCGGCATGAATGCTGTCGATATCAAAGCCACGCTCGGCAAGTGCCATGCGTCGTGTTTTCAAGCCTGCACGAATTTCTTCTTTTTCCGCTGAGATATCCTTGTTTGGATCAATCATTTCAAGCGGGGGTGCAAAGCTTTCACATTGAAGCCATGGCAAGGAATTTTCTTCCCACCCTGGCAAATTGACGCATCCAGCAAGCACTGCCATTTCAACAAAACGCTCCCAAACAATGCGGTTAAACTGAAAGGCAATAATATGTTCACGCCATTGTTTGACGTGCCGTCTAAACTGAATGATGGAGGTGCGTACATTTGAAAAATTCCCCCGCGTAACGTCTCCAGTCACAACGGCATAAGGCATATTAAGTGCTGCACAAATTTTCAAGATATTGCGAAATTGAAAAGCCTCATAAGAGCCACCAACCTCAACAGGATTTGAGAATGTAACTTCTTTATTCTCTCCTAAATAAAGAGATGCACCGGGCGCAATGACAGGTGCTTTGTATTCTTCTTCAACGTTGTTTTTATCACGATTATCGGATAATTTTTCGACGTTTGGTGAATTGTCCTTGACAAACGCCGCGAAAAGAGCCGCCGTCCTTTTTCTATCGAGTTCTGCGTCGTCATAGGATTCGAGTTGAAAGATCTTTGTCATAGCGCGCGTTATTTTTGGAGAACCGCGCAATTGTCCGGCAATACGGCGCTCTTTGATATGAATGACCATTTCAGCAGGGACACGCACGCGCTCTTGGCTCTCAAATGCCATATTTGCAGGGACATCATCATAGGGGTGATGTTCCCAGAAATGATAAGCAACGCGCTTGCCACTGGCATTAAATTCAATCCCCATACGAATGTAATTGCCTTCAATATCAGCCGGTCCATTGTAAGTAAGGTCTAACATTTCGGTGGGATAAACTTGTAATTGAAGCGGCACACCAGAGCGCCCGTAGAGGTCAACATAATGTAGTCTTACAAAACATTCACCAGTTAGAAAGACTTCTCGTGCAATGGTTGCTTGAAGTCCATAAAAATTGGCATCTTCATCATAGTCCGCCTCATCAACCCATTGCCACCATAAGTCTAAAAGCTTTTTCTTTTCTTCTTGAAAACCTTCAATACGAGGATAAGGTTTAATCCCATCACTAACAGCCGCAGAGACCCATTCTTCCGTTGCAGACCCATAAAGAGATTCATTATCATAAAGCCATCTTGAACGAGCAACAATGGTATCACCACATTCTTCAATCGCTTTATTGATATGTTTTTTTGCGGGGTCAAAACCACCCATACGGCGGCTTTTACTTGCAGCTTCAAAAGGCGGATTGTGTTGACGAGAAATTGTAAAAAAGCCTGTGAGTTTATTGAAAAAACCAGCCATTAATAGCCTCGTGATATATTAAAATAGAAAACGCGTGAACGCTTGCGCCCTTCAAGGTTGGCTATTTGTATGTTCAGCATCTCAAGCGCTCTGCGAAGTTCCTCAACAGAACGATTGCTGACTTGCTTATCGCCGTGACGCACTGATTGCGCACCCGAATAAAGAGCCTCTTCAATTTGTTCACGCCGCCTTTTTAAACTTTCCAGTCTGTCAATTTTGCTGTTAATTGGTTCTAAAGTTTCACCCACAAATTACCTCCAATCCCCTCGCATATAAGGATTCATCACTGTTCTGGATTGTTTCCTTTGAGGTTTTGCTATCTGAGATCTTCTTGGAGAAGTGAATGAAGAAATCCCAGATGTTGGTTGCTCTACAGAACCTTCAATTTTAAGTTTTTCCAAACGCTCTTCTAAGATATCAACTTCTCGATTAAGGTTTATTCCCGCCGAAATCAGACCTTGTAAAGCCGCATAAGCATAGACCCTACAATCCAAGGCTTCGTTTCTTGCCTTTTCACTTTTTTGCCATTCAATACGCTTGAAGCCTTTGAAATATTTGATGACTTTTCTTTCAGCGGTTAGCTGGTCAAAATATTCCTGGTCAAGGCTTTTGTGAAAGTGTGTTGCACCAGCCCCTGATGCTTCAGGTCCCGATTTTTTAAACCGTGCCGTGATAATATCTTTTGCCGCGTCAACACCAACAATATAGAGATTAATCTGTCCTTTATTGTTTTTGCTTGGTCGGCGTGGCCATACCGCACGCCATCCCGCTTGCCCCTTAATGCCCCAGATACGCCGCCCTTCACGCGGGCGTACATAATTATAAACTGCCTGTGTGTGTCCACCACCGGTATCAATGCAAGCCGCTGTTATCCTAATCCCCTCTTTATAGCCTGGATGCGGCCAACGTTTTGCAAGATATTCATCCAATTGGTCCCACACTTCAAAAGAAGAGGGATCACCAAGGATCACTTGATAATCAATATGCCAACTTTCTTCACTACGCCCCCATCCCACCACTTCAAGTTCCAAGCGGTCATTTTGCACATCAATACCAGCTGTCAACACGACGGATTGTTCTGGTGCAAGGGGATAATCTTCGCGTTTTGCATAGAGGCTATCAGGATCAACAACTTCGCCTGTTCTGTCCTCCCATGGCTCTCCAAGCACTGTATTAATAAAAACTTGCAAAAGAGCAGGGTCTTCTTTGGCTCTTAAAAATTCGCGCGCACAATCGCCCCAAGTCAGCCATGGCGAATAAAGCGCTGAAATATGGTAAGAACGCAGACGAGGCTTACTTGACTCCTGTGTTGCGATCCAACAAGCACCGTTTTCTTCTGCCATTAAGGTGGACTTACGATGTTCGGCATGTTCATGACCACAATGCGCACAAACAAAAACAGCTTTTTCGGGGGCGCCTTTTGGCCACTTAATTTGTGACCAAACAATGGGTTGTAGAACACCACATGCATCACAAGGGACATTGTAATATCTCTGATCACCTAGCACAAAATCCTTGGCTACACGGCTTGTGTCACGGTGTGTCGGCGTGGACAATTTAAAAATTTTACGTTGAATAAAAGCAGAGGTTCGTTTTTCCGCAATTGTTACAGGATCGCCTTCATTATCGACATTCAATGGGTAAGCATCGACTTCATCCAAAACCAAATAGCGAATAGGAGAAGAACGCAATCCAGCAGCACTATTTGCTCCTGTAATCATCAATGTCCCCCCATAAAATTCCTTTGAAAACATTGTATTTCCACTGTCTCTTGCACGAGCAGGAGCAATGCGTTCACTTAAAGCAGGGCTAGCTGAAATCATCGGATCAAGACGAGACTTTGACAGTTTCTTAGCGGTCTCAACTGTCGGCATTACATAAAGGGCAGGTCCTGGACTATGATGAATGGCATAACCACAAAAGTTCAACGCTGCTTCCGACATTCCAATCTGAGCCCCCTTCATCACAACCGTTGTTTCAGTCGGATCATAAACAGAAAGATTATCCATGATCTCTCGTAAATAGGGGGTACGTATAGTCCTCCATAATCCAGGCTCAGCACTCGTAACTGTGCTCAAATAACGATTTTTATCAGCCCACTGGGAAACAGTATAAGGCGGGTCAGGACGGCGTCCTTCATTCGCATAGCAAAAAAAGAGCCCAGCACCAGAGGACGAGGGCGAAGCATCACTTATCATGTTCTGGATTCTCTTCTAAAATGTTGGGATCGTGAAAAGAAACAGGGACGACATTTTCCACTAAAGCTTTGCGCATATGATGATCGATAGCTCCAATAAGGCTCGCAGCATCACATCCCACTTGCGCCGCAATTTCAGTACCAAAGCGATAGGCAAAATTGAGCATTGTATCTCGATGCGCTCTTCCAAAGTTCCATGCTTCTTTTCTCACTTCTTCACGATCAACAGTGGTTTCGCGTAACTTTTCCAGAGCAATCTTTTCTTTTGCTAGCGCAACTTGCATTCGCTCCAGTTTTATCTTGTATTCATTGGCTCCATCTGTGGAGGCTTGTTTGATCTTTGTCAGCGGTTGACCATCCGGTGCTAAAAATGGAGCAGGGCGCTTTGTTGGATTCTCATTCCAGATAGCTGTTGCAAGCGCTTCATTGACAGAACCATCTTCAAAAAGAGCTGCATCAAATTTACCTGTCTTTATCCGAGAAACCACTGCATTATGTGAAACACCCATCTTCTTCGCAAACGCACGAACCGATAGACCCTTACGATTCTTCTTATTCATAGTTGCTCC
>NZ_JBHIOI010000053.1:0-6190 GCF_042195415.1 Bartonella sp. CE47NXGY
TTAATTTTCTCTCATTTAAAAAAAATGATATAGGTTCTAAAAAGAACTGACAAGACTGACAAAAGTTTATTAAAAGGAATTTTGCTCATCTCTATAATGATCAGTTTCTATTGAGATGTTTTCATAAGTGTTTTCATAACAGACAATAAATCGCAATTATCATATATCCTATTTATCATTTCTCTTATGAACATGAAAAATGATGCCATGGCTATAAAGAACATAACAACTATAGAGAAAGCAAAAATGCAAATGAAAGCATTTGTTATAAAGACAGTCCCTATAAGGCTGTTAAGTCTAAAATGTGTTATTAAAAGAAATTAACAGAAATCTTAAAAGCCATTTAGTGACAAAATTGATAGGTTATAAAGATAAAAATACGCATTATGAGAGCCTTTTTAAATATTATAGATGTATAGATTTAAAACATAACGCAATCGTTTCATAAAGCCCATAATATAGCTTTAAACGCATATAAATATAAAAGAAGCAATTCATAATCATAAGATATTATCAATACACAACGTATTTAAAAAAATACAAAAAAATATCAAAAAAAGATAAAATATTATTTGACAATAAATACGTATTTTGTTATATGAAGACGATACGCTAATTTTTGTATTGTTATCCCCATTTCTTCTAAAAAAGCTACTTTTAGAACTTCACTAGAATGGGCGGGGTTATGCGTCATTTGTTTTCATTCCTTTCATCAATGGTAATCTTGATAATCAACAAGCTCCACATCTGTTCCGATAAAGCGAAAAATAACACGCCAATTTCCATTCATCTTAAAAAGTATATTACTCTTTATGCGCATTGGGAACGGCTTTTCTAGATCCTAGTAAGCTGAATATATAGCCTTGTCCGATTAGAACTCCAAAAATCGTAACAAAAACGCCTATGATTTGCATGATTTGAGGGATGAAGCCAAACAGGATTTGCACCAATAAGGCTGAAATAGGTACAAAATTGAAAAATATCGCAGTCTTACCCGGACCTCGGATCGCTATTCCAATATTCCAAAATAGGTAGGCTAAAACTGATCCTGCAACCCCCATCCAAAGGAGTGCGAATAAACTAGCGCCGGACATAGACATCGTTTCTTGAAGAGGGGATTCGAATAAAAAGGTTAGGACGCCAAGGGCGACGGTGCCAGAGAGCATCGTCCAGCTTGTTGTTTCAAGCGGGGTTGCGTTCTTGACAAATGACCGCGTGCCCACGGTATAGAACGCCCAACCAATGGAACCTAAAAGAATCATAATATCTCCTTTGGCAAAGGAAACATGGTTAGACAAAAATCTCCCATTTGTTATGACTAAATAGACCCCGAACATGCTAATGAGCATCCCTATAACCCTCTCACAGGTTGGGAAAGATTTATTCATGATAGCTTCAATAATATTAGCACTAATAGGGGTTGTCGCCATGATGAGGGAGGCTGTTATGGGATTTGACGTTTGCAAGCCAACAAATAAAGCGCCATTAAACCCTGCCACACCGATAATCCCTAGGAAAATATAAGAAATAAAATTTTGCGATAAAACATGCCACCGCAAGCCTTCTTTGAAAATCATAATTAAAAATATGGCGATTACGGCAATGAGAAACCGCTCAAAAGAAGCTGTCCATGGAGAAACAGTCGTTAAAGCTATCTTAGTGGCTTGGAAATTGGAACCCCAAAAAAAGGTTCCTACGAGGGTTAAGACAAGAGCTATTCTGGGCGTGATTTTCATTGGATAGATCCTTATACTTGATACCAAAGTGGAGCATCGAGACGTATAGAAGAAATTTGTGCGGTATTAGATGAGGAAAGAATAAAGTTGACCGCGGAAGCAATGTCATCTGGGTGAAGCATTTTGGCAAGATTCTCTGGAGGTATCTCTGGGAATCCTTTAAAATTGCGACGAAAATCCGTATTAACTTTATCAACTTGGATTGAACAAACACGAATATTTTGTGGCATTCCCCATAAGCGCAACCCACCAGTATAGCCCTCTACAGCAAATTTACGAGCCGCAACTAGATATGAAGTCTAGTTGCTTTTCATCAAAGACCTCTTTTGCAGCAAAAACACTATTTAAGGCTGCTGGAAACCCTGCATAAAGTGCCAACTGTATCATTACTTCAATCAGCTCAGCAGGACTACACCCAATATTAAGAGCACTGGTAAAGTGGAATTTGAGTTGCCGTCTTGCATTACCGAGAGTTGCAAAGATGGCAACGGTGGCAAGCTGCCGAATACGGCTTGTTAAGTGAGGTCGCTCATAAATTTCTCCATACACAAAAGAGATGATGAATTTTGCGAGATCAGGGGCAACATCGGCCATTTCTTCAAGAATTGAAGGGGTCTCGACCAATTCCATAGAGCGTAAACGCTCCACGCCCAATTCATAAGCATTTTTCTTATAATTTACAAATGTTTGTTCTTGCATGTAATGGCTCCCTCCCCACGGAGCCTTAGTTGGATAAGGCTTTTACTTTACCTTAAAGACTAAACCTTCAATTAAAATGCAATACCTTATCTCCTCTTGCGGATTTGCATTGCATGAATCATTATCGTGCTTTAATATCCTAGTCAATCATTTTTGTAAATTTATTTTATATTATTTTTCATTTTTTACATTATAGGCAATCCTTATGAAGCTATAGCAGATAGTAAGGGATTTTTCTATGGCATTAATATTACGTTGATGCAGCAGGCACGTGTAGCCTTTCCAGACGTTGTACTTAAGACTGAGCTAAAATTAGCAAATTAAACCCTTCTTATTCGTATTTGCGCAAGAGAACTGAGGTGTAACTTGTTGAGCGTAGAAACACCATGCATGATTATGTGCGCATTGAGCTATAGGACTTAGTTGTATTTAGTATTTTGCGGCTTGAATTTACCGAAGAAAGTGCGAAGCGTTAAATTTATAACAGATGCTACTAACTTACCTCTAATCTAGTAAAGTTCTATCATGACAAAGCCATTTGTTGGGGTGTACGGAAGAGCTTTGTTTTTAACTCAAGTTAGAGATATGTAATAGCAGATGAGTGCAGTACTCCTTTGCTGCAAAGTCCTCCAATCGGTTTAGCTAAAAATATTATGCCGCAATTAGGTGCCCAATATAGCTTGATCATGTCTATAAATTTTGGTTTAATACCTTTAGCACTGGAGAACTTTAGTAAAATTAATGCTGTGTGCCTCTATCAAGTTGTAAAATATATTATGCTTTAAGATCTCGGTAAAAATTTTCATGAGAGCCAAGTGCTAACAAGGTCAAAGTAATCGTGTGATCTTCATAGCTGTAAGCAAGCAGCGTCAATTGCTTGGCCATTTTAAATTTATAGACAAAAACACCAGAAAGATCACCTGTTTTGGCTTGACCAATGGTGGGCGTTTTCATAATGACGCGAACAGCTTGGTCTAGATCTTGTTTTTGGTTGGCATGCAGTTTTTTGACAGTTTTTTTAAATGAATGGGTTTGTAAAACTTGCATAGATTCAGCCAAATTCAAATGCTGTTACATCGCCATCTGCATTTTCTTGTTGTCCAAGTAAGATTGCTTGAATAAATTGAAAGGAGAGATCTGGATTTTCTTCGGCTATTTTGCCCATACGCGACCAATATTCAATTTGCTTAGGAACCGAGCGGCTATAAACAGACGCGTAACGCTTAGCCTCATTAATGAGATCATCAGACAGTTTAACAGTTGTAGCCATGACTATACTCCTACCTTACAATAAGGTGGTAATATAGTTCAAAAGGTGTTAAAAAGCAACCTTTGAAACACAATAACCTTAGCAGATCTCTAACACAATTCCTTCTCTCACAGCCATCTTTCTTAATATCTGAAAGAAGAGAAAATAAAAGATAAATTTAGAACTAAATGATCGAGAATAAGCTCTAAAAAGGTTCGGGATAGGCAGAAAATAAGTTAAAAGAATCAACGGAATCAAAATTCCCGAACTTCTATATAATCTATTGATTTTATATAAATATAGCATTCCTACCCCCTCCGCCACAGCACTTTTGTCGTGCTATAAATTATTGATTCTATATGTCTTGTATGTAGCTTGTCATCAGGTTTTGCAGAATTTGACAGCAGGTTTTGCAGCAATTCATTTTTAAAATTCACGTCTTTTTTAAAAAATTAAAGGGGTTTTCAAAGGGTCTTCAAAGATCATTTAAAGACCCTTTAAGGCAGCTTTTTCTCCTTTGCTAAAAGTCGCAATTTGAGATGATGAGCTCTTGAGCTGGAATTGGATTATTTGAACTGCATGTATAAGATATGGTAACCTCTTTTATCTTAAATGGGCTAAAGCTTTTGCGAATCTCCGGCACATCATTGAGTGACAGAAGAAACTTTCCCTTTAATTGTGCAAGCAGTGTGGACATCCTCTGATAATCCTCTCGCTTAAACAAATCCTTGCCATAGTAATCCTCAACACCCCAATAAGGCGGATCAAGGTAAAACAAGATGTTGGGACGATCATAGCGCCTAATAAACTCAAACCAATCTAAATGTTCAATGGTCACACCTGCTAAACGACGGTAAATAAGCTTTAAGGAGGCTTCAAGTTTGAGACTATTAAACCCGTGCACCACGGTGTGGATCAACTCCAAACGTCTGTTTTGCCACTTTGCCACCAAAACTCAACCGCTGCAGATATAAAAACCGCAATGCCCGCTCTAAATCTGTCAGGGTCTTGGGATCTTGGGTGCGTAACCGTTCAAACGCCTCACGGCTACTCACCTGGAACTCCAACAGATCCATGAAAGGGTAATAATGGCGTTGCAACACCCGAAAAAAATTCACCACATCACCTGAACGATCATTGATCACTTCATATAAAGGAACTAATTTTCTCCTTAAAGATACAACATATTGATTTATAATGATAATCTAGCGTTATTCATATTGAATTAGACCCTCGAATAACGCAAGATTCTCTCATTTTAAATCTGTTTATGTTGAATCAATCAAAACCACTCATTTGTACATAACAAGTGGGATGAGTGTGTGGATAAAATTTGTATAAGAAAGGACTAAAAATGGCTCTTATGAACCGTCTTAATGCAAGGGCTGTCGCAACATTGGGAGCTGGCAAATATAACGATGGTGCCGGCTTGTTACTTCACAAGCGTAAAGATGGAGGTGCTCAATGGATTTACCGTTATACCATTCATGGGCGCCGTCGTGAAATGGGCTTGGGGGCATTGCGAAACGTTTCTTTAAAAAAAGCGCGTGAATTGGCAAATCAATGGCGTTCTGTTTTGCATGAGGGTCGTGACCCTATTAAAGAACGCAATAAACAAAAGCGTGAAGCAATAAGCAATCTCCATTATTTAAAAGATATTGCCGTGGATGCTTTTGAAAGTCGTAAAGCTGAATTAAAAGGGGATGGAAAAGACGGACATTGGTTTTTACCATTACGTCTTCATATTCTCCCCAAATTAGGCTGTTTACCCGTTTCAGAAATTACCCAAACTGAGATACGCAATACTCTTGCTCCTATCTGGCATACAAAAGCTGGAACAGCTAATAGAGCTCTTAATCGTCTTAATATATGTCTCAAACATGCGGCTGCACTAGGATTGGATGTTGATTTACAAGCAACAGAAAAAGCACGTGCTCTCTTAGGCAAACAACGTCATAAAACGCAAAACATGCCCGCAATGGATTGGAAAGAGGTCCCTGCCTTTTATAAAACACTTTGCCAAACAACAATCCTAACACAACTGGCTTTGCGTTTGCTTATTTTGACAGGAGTTCGTACTTTTCCTTTGCGTCATATTCGTGAAGGTCAAATTGAAGATGATGTCTGGACAATTCCTGCTGAAAATATGAAAGGAAAGCGTGATACTACAACAGAATTTCGCGTCCCCTTATCAAAAGAAGCGCTGAAAATTATTGAACAAGCTCGTTGTATTTCTAAAAGTGATTTTCTTTTTTCTCCTACCGGTCGCGGTCCTCTTTCACATACGATGATGGCTTGGTATATGAGAAAAAATAAAATTGAAGCATGCCCGCATGGTTTTCGTTCTAGTTTACGCAATTGGCTTGCTGAAACAACCGATGCTTCCTATGAGGTTGCTGAAACTATTCTAAGTCATACAGTCGGAGGACAAGTAGAGCGTGCCTATCGTCGGACTGACTATTTAGAACAGCGCCGCGTTTATATGGATAAATGGGCGGCTTATGTC
>NZ_JBHIOI010000054.1:0-6176 GCF_042195415.1 Bartonella sp. CE47NXGY
AGTTGAAAGGAGTTCCACCATGCGCGCCCCGTCCAGGCGGGTTGAAAGCGTGCCGAAATCCCTAGCCATTCAAGCCCCATCTCTATTGCCGCAAGGGAGCCACGTATCCTCTGCCATTGAAGCCCTTGATCAATCAAATCATAGAGATTTGGAACATAAGGTGTCAGTTCACCAAGCCCGTATTCTTCAATCAACCACGGCAAGAAACGGGGAGGGCGTGTGATCAGTTTTGCGCGTGAAATCCCCAAAACAGAACCATCAATATCTTGATGAAAATCGCAAGCATCGGCAAGGCGCTTTTCAAATTCTGTCGCGTTTGTGGGAAGGAGGGAACCAACCATTAGCGGGCACGTCCTTTGAAGTTTAAGGTGATTTTTCCAATCGATAAAATTTCTTCATCACAAACCATACTGTCTTGTGTTGGGGTAATGGCAATCACTTTCTGGACACCAGCAATCATTAGTTTTGAAATCCACCACGACAAACTTAATTCACGACCAATGGCTTGTTCTTGTTTCCAAGCCGTGCGTAAATTTGTTTCCATTGTTGTGAGAATTTTCAAAGATGTTTCTGGTAACAGCCAAACATCTGCTTCTAAATCCAGCACTTTTTTGACAGCAGCGTGAACAATGATTGTATCATTGGTCATGATGATATTTTTTCTGTGAAGAGCTTCTGAAACTGTTTGTATGAGATCTTCAGATGCCGTTCCTTCTTCATTATTACCAAAAAGAGCAACATAGATGGTTGGGTCTTTGCCTTTACGATAGATAATCGCATCTTTCACTCGACTATCGGCTGTTAAGGCGATAAGTTTGTAATAGGGTTCTGTTCCACTTCCGTTTCCTCCACGGGCATGAAGCTGTATGCGTTCACGATATCTCTCGTCACTTTCACCCTCCATGCGGGCAATACCATGCCAGTTTCCCAAAGCATCAAGAGATTCACCGGTTGCAAAATCAAGGATGTTGTTGCGTGCTGCCTCGTTAATACGCTGCCTTAAAAGCAACTCTCGATAGCTAAAAGCCTCTATGACTTTTACAGCCGGGTCACTTTCAAGAATGGTATATTCAGGCAAAAGCTCTTTTAAATGGGCAAGAGCAGCAGCGCGTATTTCTTCAAAAGAAAGTTCTGTGATGATGTCTGGTTTTGCAAGCACTCCATTCATTTTATCAATAATCCTTCCATGGTAATGGGCTTGCCGGATGGCAAATAAATGCCTTCAAAGGATAAAGAAACGTGTCCATTCTCACCCCTTTTAAAATCAATTTTTTTCAATTTAAAACGCGGTTCCCACTTGTCTAAAGCCTCAGCAACAGCAGCATAAAGAGCAACAGCAAAAGCATTATTAACCGGTGCATCAATGAGTTCAGCAACACGTGAACCATAATCACGCCGCATTACACGCGAACCAATCCGCGTTAACAAAATATCAAGGATTGATTGACGCAAATGATCAATGCCGGTTAATGGCTTTCCCGTTGTGCGGTCCATTCCACTGTTCAATTGGGACCTCCTGTCATAGAACCACCAGGGGAAACACCACCATGAACATGGGTTTCTCCTACATTGGTGTCGTTATGTCTTAATCCACTTGAATGAATGGAAACATTATTTCCAGAATGAAGAGAGAGACTATCATTCGAATTCAGTGAAATGCTACTACCTGCCTTCAAAGAGATGCCGCCTTTTGCGTTTAAATTTATATCGCTTTCTGAAACAATCTTTATGCCATCTGGTGCGGTAAGCTCTAGCTTGCCACCATCACCTTTTAGTGACACACCATCAGCGATTGTCAGGATAAACTTTCCGCCGGATTTGATGTGAATTCCATAAGTGTTTTGTTCATCATCATATTCAAGGCTGGTTCCATCAGGGTATATCGTTCGGTGAATGCTGCCCTTATCGGCTGCTTGATTAGCATCGGTGTGAAGTGAACCAACAATCACCCCTTGTGATAAATCCCCTGATGATGAAACAACAATTACTTGCTCTCCAACATCGCGTCCTTCATAAGAACGTGTTTTACCGGCGCGGGCTTGTGTGTCTGGAATCCAGTCACTGACAAGATTGCCACTTTTTATCCGATAGCGTGCGTTTTTATGGTCGACATGGCTAATCTTCCCCACCACAACCATATTGGCCACACGTCTCTTTAGATCTGTGATTTCTTTATCGCGCCGCTCTAACATGTCCACCTTCAATTTTATGGTATTTATCTTTATTTCTCACGCCTGTTTCTGGTTCAAAACTTAAGAAAGGTTCAACGATTCTTGCTGTTACACTGCCTTCTTCTTCATTCATGTTGGGGATATTTGTCACATAAATGACTTCAAAGGTTAAAATTGCACCGTGGAGTGCTAGAGCGCCATTATCACCAAAGGCAAAAGCAATATTTTGCAGGCGGCATGTTTCAACTGTGTTGTTGAGATTGGGATTAGTGTAGAAAACCTCCTCAACTTCCCATGCTAATTGGTCAACAAAACGTGCGCCATCTTCACATGTTGCATAGCATTCAACATCTACTGTTAAAACACGCCGCCTTAAGCCAAAATCATGTCCATCTTCAATTGTTTCACTTTGTGTTGAGATATTAATAGCTGGCATTGCTTCAATAAATAAATTGAAGTCACGCATATTGAAAACATTGTCACCAGCTGCCGTCTTTGCTGCCTTTATCAAAGCAACAAAGCTTTCCCTTATCGTCTCTCTCGGATGCATGGGGGCTCCTGTTATTTAACATTTATCCTTTTCTTTATATTGGTATCGTGTTATGATACGTAAAAGAACGAATAAAGGTGATTTGGTGATTGAATCTTTTGCTGATAAGCGGTGTAAAGATCTTTTAGAAGGCAATCTGCCCAGAGGCTTTCCCACCACTCTAGTGCGTATAGCCCAAAGAAAATTGTTTATGCTCGATAAAGCAGTTGATCTTAAAGATTTGCGTAGTCCTCCGGGAAATCGTCTAGAAGCATTGAAAGGAGAGCGTAAAGGTCAATATTCTATCCGTATTAATGACCAGTTTCGTATTTGTTTTGAATGGCGCTCTAATGGCGCTTATGAAGTTGAAATCGTAGATTATCATTGATCTGTAGGAGGTCGAGATGAAAAATTATATAGCGATTCATCCCGGAGAAATTTTACGAGAGGAATATTTAAAAGAATATGCCCTCTCTGCTTATGCTCTTGCAAAAGCATTAAATGTTCCACGCACGAGAATAGAACGTATTGTTGCTGAAAATAGTCCAGTGACTCCCGATACTGCTCTCAGATTAGCCTATTTTTTTGATACTACTGCTGAATTTTGGCTTAACATGCAAGCTGCTTATGACGTTAGTATATTACAAACTGAAAAAGCAGACGAATTTGCCAAAATCAATAAATTTGAATGTAGGGTTTAACCACTCCCCATTTTAAGAACAGGGAGGGGAGTTTTGTTTTTAAGTTAAGCAACCTTTTTAATGGGGCTCTCGAAATTTGGTTCATAAGCGCGTAACAAAGAATCCATGCTATGCGGTAACTCTGAATCTCCAAAATCTGTAAGAATTGCTAAAATCTTCGTAATATTTGGAACCTCATTTTGAAGTTTTAAAATCAAAGCTTTTTCCACCATGCCCATAATCTCAATTATGGCAGTGCAATCCTCATCTCCAATGCTTTGATGATTAGAAAACTGAAACAATGCCATCCACAAATCGCATAGGAAGTTGGTATCTATCTTCATTGCACACCTCCATGAATTTGCTCTCTCAAACATGCCAATCCTCTGGATGTAATTTTTGTTGAAGGCAGCACCTTTTCTGTACCATCCGGTCTTTGAATGGTGATAGCAGGACAATCCATAAATCCTTTCTTGATCTTGTCCTGATAAGGTAACAAGGGAGCTCCTGGAGCCCGTCGATAGACCCAATCATGTTTACGCAAGTAATCCGTTAAATCCTTTGGTCGTACCTCCAACATCTTTGCTGCTTCGATAAGACCAAACAACCCATCAGAGCGTTTTAAACCATCTAAAGCTTCTGCTTTTGGAGCCAATTCGGCAATAACATGATCTTTCTGCTCAATTTGACTTTGTAGGTGATTCAAAACACCAAGTAATGCCTCAGGTTTCGAATAGTCAACTTGTGGTGTTGTTACTTGTCTTTCCAATTCTTGCCAGCGGTCAATAATCTTTGCTCGTAAAGCAGTGCTGTAACCCGAAACAAGAATTAAACACTCACGTTTGGGAAGATTGTAGCAAGGAAGGGTACGACCTGTGGAATCTTTATATAATCCTGAAAAATCACTCAGCTCAATTTTGAGCTCAGTGAGTATTTGCCGAATATCCCGCATAACATTCCGATGTTCTTTACCACATAATTCAGCAATCTCACGACTAGACATAGTCTGAGTGCTAACACTATTAGCAGTGTTTTCTCTAATTTCTATAAGTGTGTTCATGATGAACTCCTGTGTAGTTAGAAGTTTCTTATTGACATTCCAGAGGAATGCCGGGTGCTAAGAAACACGGTACACAGTCCGTCGCTATGCTTTTCCCAAAAGGGTATTTTATGGCACAGCCACACCCGACAAAACCATTATATGCGTGTAACATATAACGAGTCAAAGTTTTTAATTGGCGGAGAAGAGATTGTTTCGGCAATCTATCCGCTGTGTATTTAAAGTGTTTCTTAGGCACATGATTCGATTATTCATATCCTTATGATGATGTCAAGCATTAATATCACTTTTTTCTAAAAATGATAAGCTATCTTTACTTTATTTGTCGACTCACTTTAAATCTTTTGATTCAGTTTTTTATTTATAGCGGAGGGGGAAAATAATGCTCGATATACTTGATACAATTGCGATGATTGTATGGTTGTTATCATTGCCAGTCATTATTGTTGGACTTATTTTAATATGTATAAAAAAATGGCGGAAAAACGGACTGAAAACTCTTGGTATTGGAGCTTTATTATTTATCGGCTCTGCGATAGTAGGTGCTTCTGTACACAAAGACAAACCAAATCAAATTACACACAATAATGAAATTGTTACCTCCTCCTCGACTTCGTCAATAGATGTTGCTACTCAAGATGACAGCGTGACTCAGGCACCAGCTGAGGATACTGATAAGCAAATTACCCCCACTCAAGTTAACAAACCAGACAAAGATGATGGATTAGGCTTTTGGGGATGGGGGTTGTTAATAATCCTCACTTTTTCTGCAGGTTCCGCTTTATATAATTATTGTCTATACAGACGCAAAAAACATTTTGAACAACAAGTTGCGATGTTACAACCAGATATCCCTCCCTTTAATTTTTCCGAAGCATGTGAAATGTTTCAAGAACTTGATGCAAGTGAATATGATTATCGTCTAGCACCTAATGAAAAACTGTTGGGAGTTCAAGAATATGCTAATTTTGTTGGTAAACGTAGAGTAAATAAAATAGAACAAATGGTAGTTGTAGCACGTGGGCGTCTTTTGGTAACCGATCAAGCTATTGTGTTTGAAAGCTCTGAAAAGAATGAACGAACTACTTGGACACGAATTGCATCAGTAGACATCACATATGAGGGATGTCGGGTTCATCGCCGCTCTGGTATACCATGGAACTACAAATTCACCGCTACTCCCCAATTTGCTGCAGTGGTTAGGGCTCTTGGGCAGCCTTATTGATTTTGAAATACACAATACAAAGGTTCCTCATTGTTTTATCTCCCGCAAGATAAGCTTATACATACCGGATTCAGAGGCTTGGACATCTGTGACCACGAAGTGCTCTTGAGAAGAGGGGGCTTTGTTGTTTTCAGGAGAGAGGACCACAATACTATCTTGAGGTTTTGGTGGTATTCCCCCGATGTCATTGATACAAAGATCAAGTTCCTTTCTTGCAATTGTGGTGGAGATTTTGCCACCAGCGTCCGATTCCGAATGTTTAATGCCATAAATCGCTGTGATACGAAAAGATTGCTGGTTGTCCTTTCGCGTGTAGATGATGGGCTGCCCAAAAGTGTTGCGTACATCTTTAACCATTTGGTTTAGCAGCCCGTTCCACCGCATGTTATTTCGCTCCTATAACTGCTTTGAACAGCATTTCAGGGCGTGTGCAAATGTAAAGCGGATAGCTATAGACCTCCGGTTTTACCCATGCATTACGGTCGTGGTCGACGATAAGCATCGTGTAGAG
>NZ_JBHIOI010000055.1:0-6147 GCF_042195415.1 Bartonella sp. CE47NXGY
TTTTGAAGCAATGGGAGCAGCTGTGTGATGATACCAAAGGTGCGCTCTTTCTCATTCGGGCTGGTTGGAGCATCATCAACAACAATGTCATACTCGACACTCGTTACTTCTTCACGCGTCAATGGAATATATTGCGCATTCTCTTCACCAGATATCCGTACCAAACGACCATCGGACAAGTAATTCTGTATAAGGTGCAAAATAATCTTACCTTGCCGCTTGCGATACAAACGTAAACCATCAAACAGACAAGCAAGCAGATTTAAACTGGATTGGCGTCGTTGTGCCTCCAAAATACCCGCTTGTGTCACTTCCCTTGTACCAATGAATTCGGGTGATAAACCCGTCACCTGATTAATTGCTTCCTTAGCTTCATTAAACAGCTGGAAAAAGCCCTCTGGAAACTGTGCTACAGGCTTTGGTTGTATCTTGCCTTCTGCAAGAGCGCCATCTTCAGCAACTAGCAACGCATCAGCCCGCGCCCAATCTTGCATAGCCTGCCTGATGTCCTTAAACGCCCCTTCCTCGACAATAAGCCCCCCTTTGGATTGGCTATTAAGGATATACATCACTTGACTAAAATATTTATTCGCCCATCGTTGTGGATCTTTTGTCGGACGGACAACCCCATAAAATTGCCGTTCTATCTTATCAAAATACCCTGTTATACACTCCCAACCCAATTGACCCGCTGGAACCAAAGGTTGATCAGGGGATTCAAGCAATTTTCTCCCTAAAAAAGCACGTTTTACGACCTTTTTATTGAAAGCTGCCCCTTGGATATCGGGCATCATGCACTGGAGCTGCTTAAATTCTTCCTCGCTATAATCACGAAGTTCTCCAGTGCTTAAATCGGGCGCTTTGTAATATCGCTCGCTTTCAAACCAACGGCATTCAACAAGCGTTCAAGGCATTGATTTATAATCATAATCTAGCGTTATTCATATTGAATGAGAACCCTGAATAACGTAAGATTCTCTCATCTTAAATCTGTGTATCTTGAATCAATTCATATCACTTGCTTGCACACCACAAGCGGGGCTGACGTGTGGGTAAAAACTATAGCAGAAAGGAGTAAAAATGGTTCTTATGAATCGTCTTAATGCAAGATCTGTCGCAACATTGGGAACTGGCAAATATAATGATGGTGCCGGCTTGCTTCTTCATAAGCGTAAAGATGGAGGTGCTCAATGGCTGTATCGTTATACCATTCATGGGCGGCGTCGCGAAATGGGCTTGGGTGCTTTAAGAGATGTCTCTTTAAAACAAGCCCGTGAATTGGCAACTGGGTGGCGGGCTGTTTTACGTGAAGGGCGTGACCCTATTAAAGAACGTGAAAAACAAAAGCGTGAGGCAATAAGCAATCTCCATTACTTAAAAGATATTGCACTAGATACTTTTGAAACTCGTAAAGCTGAATTAAAAGGTGATGGTAAAAATGGTAAATGGTTTACACCTTTACGCCTTCATATTCTCCCTAAATTAGGCTGTTTACCCGTTTCAGAGATTACGCAAACAGAGATACGCAATACCCTTTCTCCCATTTGGCATACAAAGGCTGTAATTGCTCGAACAGCATTGATACGTCTTAATCTTTGTCTCAAACATGCGGCTGCATTAGGTGTAGATGTTGATTTACAAGCTGTAGAAAAAGCAAAAGCTCTCTTAGGAAAACAACGCCATAAGGTCACTAATAGACCAGCCATGGATTGGAGAGAGGTTCCGGCTTTTTATAAAACACTCTGTGAAGCATCAACCATAACACAACTGGCTTTGCGTTTGCTTATTCTGACAGGTGTTCGTACCAATCCTTTACGTCATATTCATAAAGATCAAATTGATGGGGATATATGGACCATACCTGCTGAAAATATGAAAGGCAAGCGTGATACAACAAAAGAATTTCGCGTGCCTTTATCAACTGAAGCATTAGACATTTTAAAACAAGCACGATTGCTTTCTCGTAATGATTTCTTTTTTTCTGCTAAAGGTCGCGGTCCCCTCGCTGAGAAGTGTATGGCTCAATATATGAGAGACAATAAACTTGAAGCCTGCCCGCATGGTTTTCGCTCTAGTTTACGCGATTGGCTTGCTGAAACAACCGATGCCCCCTATGAGGTCGCTGAAACTATTCTAAGTCATACAGTCGGAGGACAAGTAGAGCGCTCCTATCGTCGTACTGACTATCTAGAACAGCGCCGTGTCTATATGGATAAATGGGCGGCTTATGTCACGGGTCAAACCTAAAATATGGGGTGAATAACCCCATTATCTGTGGATAACTTTAGCTCTCTTGTCTCTCATTCTTTCTCAATAAGATTCATCACGTATCACATCAGAAATTGTATAATAAAATATTGTTTTCTATGAATAAAACATCTTTCTAAATGAACCAAAATGTGGTTAATAAATAGTTATGATTTGTTACCATTTTTATAGTGAAAGGATTTTAATATGACAGAAAATGATATTCTTTTAACAGACCGTGAAAGTGCAAAATTGCTTCATATGAGTGTCTCAACTTTCCGCCGTCATGTAACCCAATGGCTCTCTCCCAAAACCTTTAAAATTTGGTTTTTTATCGCGTTGGTTACAATCAGATCTTTTGAATGTCATCGAGCAAGCAAAACAGCAACGTTATAACGACGCGGCATAAAAAGAAAACCTTGTCACGTAAGGACGGACAAGGCTTTCTCAAGCTCATCAAACCTGGTGCTTTATTTGGTGTAAATTCAAGGCTTTCTCTGCTGAAGCAAGACTTAAGGCTGGCATTCAAGTTGTTCTGAATGTTTTTTACAATAAGGGCTATTTAAGCGTCTCTCAACACTTCGCTGAGGCGTGATAGAACCACTAAGAGGATACACCGGAATCCTATCATCTTGACAATTTTCACACCACTTTCCATTTTCACTTCTATAGTGGAAGCCAGATTGAAGCATACAAGTATGAATTATTGCCCATTCACCGAAACCTAATCCACTATTTTCTGTATCGGCATTATAAGGAGTTGGCTTACCACACTCTAACAATGCTTTTGCTACTTCAGTAGAATCTGCATCTGGCTTTTGCCATATAACAAAGTATTTTGAAGGAGGCTTTGAGTCACATCCAGCGATACTTAACAAAGCCATGCAACTCAACAGTTTTAAGATTTTCTTCATTTTTCCCCTCTTTCAATGGATTTATTTACGATAAAACAGAGCTCATAAACCTGTTGATATTTCCTGTCACCGCTGCTTAAAACAACGGTGAACAATATTGAGATGATTGGTTGAGAAAACAATCCCACCATTCCAAGCGAAGGCAAGGATGGCGGATTGTTGATCATCACTTAAGGCTTGCATTCAGGTTGTACTGGACTTCTTTTACAAAACGGGCTGTTTAAGCGCTTTTCGACACTTCTCTTCGGAATGACAGCACCAGGCTGACAAATGGGAAGGTTTTCTTCTCTAAATGTATAACACCAGTTTCCTCTCCCTTTATAATGGAATCCTGATTGAACCATGCAAGCATAAATTGTTGCATCCTCATTAATACTAAGCTTTCTGTTTTCTGAATCAATATCAAAAATGCTTGGCATTCCGCATTCTAACAAGGCTTTTCCTACTTCAGTAGAATCTGCACCTACCTTCTCCCACATACTCACATACTCTGGAGGAGGCTTATCAATGTTTTCAATGTCACATCCAGCTACACTTAATAGGACTATACCACTCAATAATTTCAAAATTTGTCTCATTTTTTCTTCCATAAATGCTCTAAAATTGAATAAGTTGAATTAATTTGTTTAGTAGGCGGTATTCCATAATTAGTTATACACGCTTTACTTGCATCACCATAACAATTATGGGGACTAGGATCATACCCGCCTAACGCCCTCCCTCCCTCTATCAATGGAGAGGTTGCTGTAGTCAATAAACTGGTTCCTACAAACAGCGTCATATATAAAGGATTTTTTATACCTTTCTCCAAAAGTGAAACATCTAGATTTAAAGGTACTTTATAAAAAGTAGGTGCATTGTAACCAAACAACGTACTAATGGGGTCAGATGCATGGCTTTGTAAGTAAACATGATCATTTTTGCCATCGCTTACGACATATAATGCATTCGCTATAGATCGAGCATGATCCGCTGGTCCAAAAAGATAGATATCTGTTTTTTCTGCTATACCGTGAATGCCGCGCTTTTCAAAGTCACGCAGTCCATTGCCTACTGTTAAGCTACCACGACTATGCGCACTAACAATAGCCTTGTCATTACCATAACGAGAGGTAAAATCTTGGAATTTCTTGGCCGAATTACTCCATCCCCCAAAATACTCATAAATTGCTACCCCATACTCTACGAGCCTGTCTTTAGCTTGTGGGTGGTATGTAAAATAAAGGGGTTCATGCGCATTATCAGCTAATTGGACAGCACGATAGGCAGCCTCATCTGGTGTGTTAAAAATACCATTATAGAACATACGCCTGTTGCCATCAGAACCAGCTTGTAAATGCTTTTCTTCCTCTGGTTTTAAATAGCGATACAGAATTATTGGTTTTCCATCACTGCCTTTTATATACTCTCCATTTTCATCGGTTAAATAGAGGACATTGCCATTTTCATCATGCGCAATCTCACCTACTGGATGCTCTTTGACATTTGCGACTTCGCGCACTTTGTCCCAGTATCCCAATCCTTCATCCGATAAATCATTGATCATATCTAGGCGATTATGCACTGCTCCCTCAAGCGGTGCGACATCTAGCTGTCCTACAGCTTGGTGGGCTGCTGCGGTGTTGCGGTTGAGAGAGCCAATGATTTGTCCAGCATCTTGCCCCATCGCCCTCTGTCCAGTTGTATCAGTAAGAATGATAGTCCCATCGCTGATAGCAGATTTGGTTTCCCCTTCTGCTCCATCCTTGGCTTTGCCGTGATTTAAAACATTCTTGGCAATGTTTTTTATCGTGTCATTCCCAGAAAGGCTAAACCCATGGCTGCTGGCTTTAGCATGGGCACTGTTGCTGATATCACTGGTGCTAATGCTTCCTGTGGTCAGGCTGTTTTTGTCCGCCGAGGCTGTGCTTTCAATAATACCTCCGGTTAGGGTCGTTTTGTCTTTAACTATGATATTAAAGCCGCCATCACCCGCTTTGATGCCTGATTGCTCCACAACACTATGATAATCGCTGGAGGATTTATCCTTTTGGAAAGAGGCGCTCATGGAGCCCCCACCACCCGTTTGTCCAGCACCAAACCCAACAGAAACAGAGTTTTGCTTGCTGGAAGTTTGTCCCGTATCACTGCGGCTGGTAATGGCAAAATCACCCCCTACTTCCATTTCTACACGCTCTCCAGAAACCACGGCGCCTGCCAATGTGGTGTTTGCCCCACTCGTGGTATGAACAGTGCCGGTGCCTATAATATGGCTGTTTTTGTGTTGAACTTCCTCACTGGAACCTTCCCCTTGACTAAAAGCAGCACTACCCGTTGCCCCTGCGCCACCCGTGCCATAACCGGTGCCAACACTCATTGAAGCACTTTCACTGCTGTTGTGTGTGCTTTGCGTGTTTTGTGCACTTTCAAAGGTGATATCTTCACCTGCTTCCATAGTGATATTTCCGCTCTGTGCATCATTTTCCAGCACATAGATTGGATTGGTACCAGCAATAATATCAGCGCCAACACCATGAATGCTGCCTTTGTGGGCTTGCATGTTAACAGCGCGTCCGCCTTCTATGCTATCTGTCACCGCTGTGGAAACTTGAGAAGAAGCTTCTGTTTTCTCAGTTTTAAAGCCCACGGTTACACTGCCAGATGCGCCAGCCAGATTGGCAAGAGCATCCTTGGTGGAGCCCCCCAACCCTCCTAATGAGCTACTCAGTCCTTTGGTTGTGTTCCCCTTTTCCCCCCGTATTGCCAGTCAGCCAATTAATAAAGTTCTCTCCTTTATTAAAGAGGTGATTGATTTTCATGCCGGTCAATATGCCATTAATAACTGTATTGTTACCATCCTTATTATTCATGTGATCTGCGGCATCTTTTAGTCCTTGTACCGTGCCAAGGACACCGATATCAACGGAAGTTGTCACACCAGCAAAAGACTTTTCATGTGTCTCTTTGCCGTTAGAGGTATCATAGCTTTCTGATAGGGTGATATTAT
>NZ_JBHIOI010000056.1:0-5491 GCF_042195415.1 Bartonella sp. CE47NXGY
TTCACAAGCATATCCGTAAAACTGCCGTTGACAACCGCAACATCTGGTCTGTAATCAGCGATTGGAAAATAAACCATATTAGAAATCCGTCGGAATTATTCGAGTGACGTTATGACGTTGAGACGTCTCTGCACGCAATTCATGCAATTGCTCGTTAAAGTCATTGTAAGCTGCCGTTGCACAATCGGGGTCTTTCAAGATATTCTTGTAAAGTTCGTATTTTGCACGCGCCTTAATCAAATCAAACGCGTGCACAAACCATGGATGCTCCTCATCAACACTCTCTATCTCTGATAAACGCAATGGAGAGAGAATGAGTTGAATCTGATAGGCTTTATCCGGCGTGGGATAAAGATGTAATTTCCTATCAAAATAACTGTAACAAACCGGCGTTCCTTGCTGCTCTGATGATAACAAAGGCTCTAAAGAAACATGGTCCTTACACTCCAATGCAAACTTATGATGTTGATCAGAACCCAGATAACACATTGATTTATAATGATAATATAGCGTTATTCATATTGAATTAGAATCCCGAATAACGTAAGATTCTCTCATTTCAAATCTGTTTATCTTGAATCAACTAAAACCACTCATTTGTACATAACAAGTGGGATGAGTGTATGGATAAAATTTGTATAAGAAAGGACTAAAAATGGCTCTTATGAACCGTCTTAATGCAAGGGCTGTCGCAACATTGGGAGCTGGCAAATATAATGATGGTGCCGGCTTGTTACTTCATAAGCGTAAAGATGGAGGTGCTCAATGGATTTACCGTTTTACCATTCATGGGCGGCGCCGTGAAATGGGCTTGGGTGCCTTGAGAGATGTCTCTTTAAAACAAGCCCGTGAATTGGCAACTGGGTGGCGCTCTGTTCTTCGTGAAGGTCGTGACCCCATTAAAGAACGCAATAAACAAAAGCGTGAGGCAATAAGTAATCTCCATTATTTAAAAGATATCGCGTTGGATGCTTTTGAAAGCCGTAAAGCTGAACTAAAAGGAGATGGTAAAGATGGGCGTTGGTTTTTACCCTTAAAACTCCATATTCTCCCCAAATTAGGTTGCCTCCCCGTTTCAGAGATTACACAAACAGAGATACGCAATACACTTGCTCCCATTTGGCATACAAAAGCAGCAACAGCTGATAAAGCTCTTACCCGCCTTAATATTTGTCTCAAACATGCGGCTGCTTTGGGTTTGGATGTTGATTTACAAGCAACAGAAAAAGCACGCGCTCTCTTAGGTAAACAACGCCATAAAACGCAAAATTTTCCAGCTATGGATTGGAGAGATGTCCCTGCCTTTTATAAAACACTTTGCGAAGCATCAACCTTAACACAACTGGCTTTGCGTTTGCTTATTTTGACAGGCGTTCGTACCAACCCTTTGTGTCATATTCATAAAGACCAAGTTGATGGCGATATCTGGACAATCCCTGCTGAAAATATGAAAGGTCGACGTGATACTACAGAAGAGTTTCGCGTGCCTCTATCATCAGAAGCATTAGAAATCTTAAAACAAGCGCGCTTGCTTTCTCGCAATGATTTCTTCTTTTCTGCAACCGGTCGGGGTCCCCTCGCTGCAAATTGTATGGCTCAATATATGAGAGACAATAAAATTGAGGCATGCCCCCATGGATTTCGTTCTAGTTTACATGATTGGCTCGCTGAAACAACCGATGCCCCTTATGAAGTCGCAGAAACTATTCTAAGTCATACAGTAGGCGGTAAAGTAGAGCGTGCCTATCGTCGGACTGACTATTTAGAACAGCGCCGCGTTTATATGGATAAATGGGCGGCTTATGTCACGGGTCAATCTTAAGATATGGGGTGAATAACCCCATGATCTGTGGATAACTTTAGCTCTCTTTTCTCTCATTCTTTCTCAATAAGAGTCATAAATTATCACATCAGAAAAACTATGATAAAATATTGTTTTCTATAAATAAAATACCTTCAAAAATGAACCAAAATGTGGTTAATAAATAGTTATGATTTGTTCTCATTTTTTTACTTTTGAAAGGATTTTAGAATGACAGAAAATGATATTCTTTTGACAGACCGTGAAAGTGCAAAATTGCTTCATATGAGTGTTTCAACATTCCGCCGTCATGTAACCAATGGCTCTTTGCCAAAACCTTTAAAATTTGGTTTTTTATCGCGTTGGTTACAATCAGATCTTTTGAATGTCATCGAGCAAGCAAAACAGCAACGTTATAACGACGCGGCATAAAAAAAACCTTGTCACGTAAGGACGGACAAGGCTTTCTCAAACTCATCAACCTGGAGCTTTATTTGGTGTAAATTCAAGGCTTTCTCTGCTGAAGCAAGACTTAAGGCTGGCATTCAAGTTGTTCTGAATGCTTTTTACAATAAGGGCTATTTAAGCGTCTCTCAACACTTCGCTGAGGCATGACAGCACCAGGACGACATATGGGAAGATTGTCCGATTTATGGTTTTCACACCATTCTTGTATTGTAAAGCTAGGACGAAAACCTGATTGCGCCATACACATTTCAATACTGGCAAATTGATTCAAATCTAGCGCCACAACCTTATTAAGGTCCGGTACTCCACATTCTAAAAGTATTTTATTTCTCCATAATGCTGGAGAAAGTGAGGGAATTGAATTAACACATCCAGTGATACTTAACAGAGCTATACAACTCAACAGTTTTAAGATTTTCTTCATTTTTCCCCTCTTTCAATGGATTTATTACTATAAAACAGCTCATAAGCTTGTTTATATTTTCTGTCACCGCTGCTTAAAACAACGGTGAACAATATTGAGATGACAGATTGAGGAAACAATCGCGCCATTCCAAGTGAAGGCAAGGATGGCAGATTGTTGATCATCACTAGCAGTGCTTAAGGTTGGCATTCTGGTTTATTTTTATATTTTTGGCAATAAGCGCTATTTAAACGCTTCTTGACACTTCGTTTTGGAATGACAGCACCTGGCACACAAATCGGAAGATCTTCGGCATTATAATTTCTACACCGATCTCTCCACTTCCCTCCTAATTTACTATGAAAACCTGCTTGGGTTAGACATGCATAAATAGATGTATTCGCATTTATACTTAACTCTCTATAATCCATCATATAATCATCATGAGGATTCAGCATTCCACATTCTAATAGTGCTTTTTTAATCTCAATCTTATCTTCTCCTAGCTTCTCTAATACATCCACAGCCTGGTAAGGACCTGGAAAACATCCAGCTATAATAAGCAAAGCCAATCCACTCAATAACTTTAAAGTTGCTTTCATTTTTTCTCTCCTTCAATGATTTTTTATGATAAGATTGCTTATAAGCTTGTCGATGTTTTATATTCCTCTGTCCATATCAATTTGAAACATGTTGAGTGCCGATACAATTGGCCCACACACTTATGCAAAAGATAAAAAAACTAAAGATTACTCTTAATCATACCATCATCAAAAAACTACGGTAGACATTCAGGCTTGTTTCTATTTCTTTTACAATGGGGGCTGTTCAGGCGTTTCTTAACACTTCTTTGAGGAATGACAGCACCTGAATGACAAATCGGAAAACGAGCATCAAAAAACTCACACGAACTCAAATATCCGGATTTATATCTAAAACCTGCTTGAACCATGCAAGCTTCAATTAATGCGTTCGCATTTCCGTCTAACTTTCTGTTGTATTCATCACGATTATAAGGTGTTGGCATGCCACATTCTAACAGCGCTTTCCCTATATCAATTGTATTTGCACCAGGCTTATCCCATAATTCCCAAGCTGATAAGGGAACCTCAGCTTTATACTCACATCCAGCTATACTTAACAGAGCTATGCCGCTCAATAATTGCAAGACTTTCTTCATTCTTCCCCTCCTTCAGTGGGTTTCTTTACGATAAAACAGCTCATAAACCTGTTGATATTTTCTGTCATCGCTGCTTAAAACAACGGTGACCAATATTGAGATGATTGGTTGAGAAAACAATCCCGTCATTTCAAGCGAAGGCAAGGATGAGGGATTGTTGACCATCACAAACAGCAAAACTTAAGGTTGGCATTCATCCGCATTTTTATACCTTTTACAAAATGGGCTATTTAAGCGCTTCTCAACACTTCTCTGTGGGATGACAGCACCAAGCTGACAAATGGGAAGGTTTTCTTCTCTAAATGTATAACACCAGTTTCCTCTCCCTTTATAATGGAATCCTGATTGAACCATGCAAGCATAAATTGTTGCATCCTCATTAACACTAAGCTTTCTATTTTCTGAATCAGCATCAATAAGGCTCGGTATTCCACATTCTAAGAGGGCTTTTCCTACCTCAGTAGAATCTGCACCTGCCTTCTCCCACATACTCACGTACTCTGGAGGACTGCTGTCAATTTTTGATATGTCACATCCAGTCACACTTAATAGGACTATACCACTCAATAATTTTAAAATTTGTCTCATTTTTTCTTCCATAAATGATCTAAAGTCGAATAAATTGAATGAATTTGTTTAGTAGGAGATGTTCCATAATTAGTTATACACGCTTTACTTGCATCACCATAACAATTATGGGGACTAGGATCATAACCGCCTAACGCCCTCCCTCCCTCTATCAATGGAGAGGTTGCTGTAGTCAATAAACTTTTTCCTACAAACAGCGTCATATATAAAGGATTTTTTATACCTTTCTCCAAAAGTGAAACATCTAGATTTAAAGGTACTTTATAAAAAGTAGGTGCATTGTAACCAAACAACGTACTAATGGGGTCAGATGCATGGCTTTGTAAGTAAACATGATCATTTTTGCCATCGCTTACGACATATAATGCATTCGCTATCGATTGAGCATGATCCGCTGGTCCATAAAGATAAATATCTGTTTTTTCTGCTATACCGTGGATGCCGCGCTTTTCAAAGTCACGTAGTCCATTGCCTACTGTTAAGCTACCACGACTATGCGCACTAACAATCGCCCCATCATTACCATAACGAGAGGCAAAATCTTGGAATTTCTTGGTCGAATTACTCCATCCCCCAAAATACTCATAAATTGCTACCCCGAACTCTACTAGCTTATCTTTAGCTTGGGGGTGGTAGGTAAAATAAAGGGGTTCATGTTCATTATCAGCTAAGTGGACAGCATTACCGGCTGCTTCATCTGGTGTGTTAAAAATACCATTATAGAACATACGCCTGTTGCCATCAGAGCCAGCTTGTAAATGCTGCTCATCTTCAGCATTTAAAAAGTGATACAGAGTAATATATTCTCCATCGCTGTCTTTTATAGGTTTTCCATTTTCATCGGTTAAATAGAGGACATTGCCATTTTCATCATGCAAAATCTCACCTACTGGATGTTCTTTAACATTTGCGACTTCGCGCACTTTGTCCCAGTATCCCAATCCTTCATCCGATAAATCATTGATCATATCTACGCGATTATGCACTGCTCCCTCAAGCGGTGCGACATCTAGCTGTCCTACAGCTTGGTGGGCTGCTGCGGTGTTGCGGT
>NZ_JBHIOI010000057.1:0-5410 GCF_042195415.1 Bartonella sp. CE47NXGY
GGATCATTTGTAACAATGCCTTCAAGCTCTCCACCCGTGTCTGACAAGTATTCCTTTACGCGCTGCATCATCACACGGGCGCTTGTGTTCACACTGCTAGGATGCTGTCCTTCGGACCAATCAATCAAATTATCCACGCGCGTATTATCCGACGCTCTAAGCGACCAATCATAAATCGTTGACATTTCTCGTGAATCCTAGCTTCTGTAAAATGGTCCGTAAAATGCCCGCATGAATTGCGTCATCAAAGGATTATCATCATCATCACTCTCTTCTTCTTCCGAAGCCTCTTCTTGTGATGCTAATAATGCCCTTAAAACCTCTAACAAGTTGTCTCTATTTCTAATGCCACCATGCGCTGTAGGACTTGCTCTATGAGGCTGCCCCCCATACATCTGTAATACACGGTTGACAAAATCACTTGCACGCATAGCGTTGTTTCCACCATTCAAGCCAACCGCATTGCTCCCAACAATTTGCGCCGCATTGGCATGGGGATTTTGAAGAAGCCGCGCGGCTCCTCCTGCACCTTGTTGATGTGCTAAATACAATTCCGCTTCACTAGGCGCTCTTCCCAAAAGGCGGCTTAAATGATTGCGATTATCAAGCGTCAACCGCCCCATGGCATCTGCCGCTTGCATGGGATCAAAACGATCCTGCAAACCATATTGTTTGGCGGTGCTGTCTATAAATTGATACAACCCACCAGCAGAAGAGCGGGGATTCCTTGCATTGGGATTGCCGCCACTTTCCACTTGCGCAACACGGTATAAATAACTCTCTGGCAAACCATAACGCGCTGCTGCTTGACGGATCGCTTGATCGACTGAAGGACTATAATAGCTAGTCATTTTGTTAGCTTTCCCCATTGTTGATATCACTATTGCATTACTCAGAATTCCTAGATCCCGATGTCATCATTCCCCACATTAATCGAGATAAAGAAGCATGAAAGCGTTTTGCAATATCATTGTTTACAAGTCCTTTTTCATAATCATTAATGAAATCTTGAATAATTTTTGCTACTTGTTTGTTATTATATCCCCCTACTTTTAAAGAATCGAGTTCTAGCATTTTTTTATCTAGTTTCTGGAGAGCTTTTAGATTTTTCTGGCTTGTTGTCATCCTGTGTGCATTTCTTAGTATTCTTACAACAGCATGCGGAAATTGCCCAATATCTTTATATTCTTTAAACCCTTGAAAAAGTTTTGGGCGTGCTCTATCTCTTAGCTCTGGAATTCCCTTATAGGTTTTATTATACAACTGTTCGTACTCAAAAGCGTCCTTTAGTCTCTTTACAGCATCTTCACCAAAAGGAGATTTTAGTTTTTCTACATAGCTGTCTGTGTTGAAAAGATTTTTATAATATTCTAACTTATCGCTAGAATTGAACATCTCATCATCAATCTTACTTCTTATGCCTAATTTATAAGCATCTTCGAATGACGGAGCTCTATCACCAACAGATGACACTTTACCTTTACTTTGATATAGATTGCTTTTATTCAGAGCCTCATTGATAGAAACAGAAGAACTCAAAGAATCGTATCCTTCTTTTATAGCTTTAGAGAGATCTTTATAAGAGGCAAAAACCTCCCTTGCTGTCTTATAATCCCCTGAAATGTCCTCTAGCAACTTTATAATATACTTTTCAAGTGAAACAAGATCCGCAGTGTCTATACCATTTAGATTATCACGTTGAATCTGATTGCTAATCTTTACTTTGGTTCGGTGAAGAATATCCATTATAGAATCAGGATATTTTTGTACATACGCCGCATCCGTAATTTTTCGATTATTGACATCTTGCGTAGCTTCTTCGTAAGCTTTCTTAAAATGTGAATGCTCCATTAACTGTTGCACCTTTTTTTGGTGTTCAGGCTTTAAAGCAGTACTTAATGCTGTATCATATAATGGTTGTGACTTTATACTACCTATATTATCAAAAGCTTTTTGAAGCTGTCCTGCATCCAGAGTCGAAGTAGATTTGTTTACTGACTCTTCTAAAGCATCTTCAAGATCTCCACTTCCCTTTCTTTTGATAAAGTTTTCATCTAGAGCTTTGCCCATTCGTCCTGAAATTCCAGCTGCTCTTTTACCAAGCTCTTCATTAAGCTGCTCATGAAGCATCCTATTGTTTTGAACTATACCATAAATATGATTTTTAAATCCTGGAATAATATCACTAAGACGTGCTTCAGAACCACTTTTTGCAAGAGTATCTGGTAGGTTTTTTATCCCCGAATGATATGCATAACTAGCAATATTCCGTAAATCTCTCTTAGAAAAACCATCTGGAGCTTTCTTTCCTGCATTGCCGATAGCATTATACCCTCTCCCAGCAAAAGAACCTACGATAGAGAGAAATGGAGACGCTACACTTCCAATTGCAGCATTATTTATCCCACTATCTATAGAATCTCCCCATCCTACACCACTTCCAACTCCTGATAACGCTCCTGATAATGCACCTGATCTCACCGCTGTTTTAAGACCTAAATCTTTTCCTGGAATACCTATTGCTTCACCTACAAGACGGGGAAACAAACTAGCTTTTCTAGCTCCAAATGCTGCTAACCCTAACCTACTCGCAATTAACGGCACTCCCCCCGTCGCTATCAATGGTAAAATAGACCCTATAAAATTTCCACCAAATGATAACCAAGGATATGCTCTATGTACTGCCCTCTGATAAGCGCGTGCCTTCTTTACAGCCTCATCATAATTGCTTCCTGATAAGTGGGAAAACAAACCTTGAAGCTCATCACTAAAGTTTGCTGTAAGTCCTTCTGCAGTAGAGCTTCTGAGAGCATCCCACATCGAAATATTTTCAGTAGGATATTCTTCTTCTAACTTTTGTGTTTCTTCTGGATGCTGTGTAACCCCTGTATAGCTATTTTGTGCATTCCAAATTTTTTCCATTATATCTTTATCTGAAATATGACCAATGATAGGAGAATAAGGTGTATAATTACTCGTCTGCTGGCTGCTATTTTTATACAATGCCGCTTGAATTTTTTCCATTATGTCTTTATCTGAAATATGGCCAATAACAGGAGAATAAGGTACATATCCCATATCAATTTCTCTTTCACTTGTTTCTTATGTAACCACCGTCATCTACAAAGACTTCACCTTTAGACAATCTATCCTCATCATCTTTATTTTTTACATGTGTAAATTGTGAAATAGGTAAAATAGGCAATGATAGAAAATCATTATATTCAGTGTTCCAATTATTTAAAAGTTTTTGTGTATTACTCCTTGCCTTCAACACTGCCTCTTTTACAGCTATAATTTCTTCTAACAATATATCTCGCCTCAGGTTTGTATCTAAATTTCCCAAACGGGTCTGTAATGATGTAAATTCTTGTATATTCATATTTCCATACCCTGACGCTCCATTTGGTGACTTCTGTTTCATTTCCTCCAAAGTATCACGTGCAAGATTCTTTTTAACCGCTTCAATATTTGACTTTAATATTGAAGCGTCAGTTGAAGATAATATTGAAAATATTGGTGCTAATATATTTGTACCAGTTAATGTAGATCGAACTAGTTTTTCTGTATTATCAAGTAACCTAATATTAGTATTCTGACTAACTAATTCAGATTCAAAAAATTGTTTTTGCTTTGTAAGCTTTTCTTTTTTTTCCTTATATGCCTTACTTCCTTTAATAACCTTTGCTTCCCACTGTTTAGTCTCAGGATTAAAAACACCATAGTAATCAGGAGAAAATTTAGGTGGTGTATTATCTATTTGCTGAGAACTAGAACGTGCATTCATTCCTTGTGTAAACAACCCATTAAGCATTTGCGGATTACGAGCCATGATAGCAGCTTCTTCTTCGCTGTAACCTTTAGATTTTAGGTATTCGACGGTTTGATTGACTTGTTCTCTTCGTTTATCACCTTCATTAAGATGCTTCACACCACTTGCAAGCGCATCCCACCCAGAACCGTCTGATGAAGATTCCGCCATACCTGCAAAAAGATCTTTGAGCTTCTGATACGCATCTGATTGAAAAAACTTATAAGTATTGGACTGTAAAAATTTCTCTGCATCTGTCAGTTCAGGAGTCGGTGTTGGGGAAGCGGGTGCTAATGGTTGCGTTTGTTCATTAACATGAGGTTTTAGTTCTTGTGGAGTACTCTCTAGTGCATTTGGCATGGGTGGATGTTGATCAAATCCAAGAGGCATTTCCGCTTTAGGAGCCGTATAGGGCATAAATGGTCCATATGGATTCAGACTATTCTGTAAATAGGGGTTGGATGGGGCTTGTGCTTTCTCTGGTGTCATCATACTTTCAATACCTGACATTCCAGTCATAAATAGAGAGGTTTTGGGGTACTTTGTTATGAAATTCCCCACGGGGTTCTTTGTTATTAATTGTCCCAATCTATTCGCCCCTGTAACCGCTTTAGGAGCAAGATACCTAAAAACATGAGGCGCAGCTCTTGCTGCCATAAAAGCTGCCCCAGCTAATGGAAATAATATTGGAAATGCCATCACACTCTCCTACAAAACTATTCTTTAATTATTCTCCAGAGCTTTCTTTTGATTCATGTAATCTAAAAAAAACTTGGATGCTCCTCCTGCCAACGCTGCTCCCATTGGACCACCTGCCATGTAACCAAAAGCCATCGGTGCTGCTTGAAGTGCTAAAGAACCTATAGTCCCTACATTTTTCCACGGATTATTGCCCTCTATCTTAGAGATTGTATGATTATTCGTTGTCGTACCGTAATTTCTTGCAAAGCCATGACCGGCGTTCATAAGCATATTCAACCTATTCCAGCCGCTATTGTCTTGTTCCAGCCAACGTTCTCTATTGGCATCAACAAGGCGTTGATTGTAGTCATTAAGAACAGATGACCCCTGCAACATATTCGAATAGGCATTATTATAAGAGGGGAATAAGTTGCCTATCATGCCTAAGCGATACTTATTAAAATCACCAAGTAAGGCATTAGCATGTAACATATCCTGCTTATTCTGACGGTAATGATTAATCCTAGCACTTTTAGACAATGCATCAAGTTCACGCGCCAACACTTTTGTATGTGCACCAGATCCATAACCACCAGCACCTACAAAAGAGCTGTTAATCGTATCTCTCACATCATCCATAGATTTTTTAAGTACATCTTCAAAATCCTGATCATAGCCCCCTTTATAACTAGAAGCCAATTCACCAATATTTCTTTCTGCATGCATGGGAGTATTCATCAAATGATTCATATAATTTTGATATTGATGAGGAATAGCTCCAAGACCTCCGATTGCTTGGTAAGTTGGAGCACTTAAAGGTGCAACACGAGGTCCCCCATAAACATTACCACCCATCCCTGTGTCATACATGTTATACGCATCTGCACCCCCACGCTTAAAGACATTCTGCATCCAAGT
>NZ_JBHIOI010000058.1:0-4787 GCF_042195415.1 Bartonella sp. CE47NXGY
GACTCCAAAATCTCTCCAATGCTCGACAAGTCATTAATATCGAGTTCTCCAACCGCTTCATGTGCCCATCCAGAAAGGCGTGCGATCATAGCAATTGTTTGCTCTATGCCTTCTTTTTTGTCGATTGCTTGCACATCTTTTGTTTTGGGGCGCTGTAAAGTAATTTCGGTGTGCTCTTTTCCTTCAAAAGTAACAGGTATCAATAATTTATGTGTAATGCTTGTTTGTACGGTCATTTTATAATCCTATATTTTCTCTATGGTCTGCGAGTTGATTGACGCCATTGAATTTTCTCACCAAGTTGAGGACGTCTATCTCAACGATTTCAACGTCCTTCTGGACATATTTGAAATATTGCAATGTGAAGGTAGTTGTGGATGTTGCTTTGCTGCCTGGTTGCCATTCTGCCATTTCAAAGCCTTTGCATAGTCCTCTCATGGTAATGACAACACCTTCTGCTGGTGTGCCTTGCGCTTGCATTGAACTTCGTAATGAAATGTCGACATCAGTGCGCCCTAAGAGTGCCATTAACTCTGGAGAGCAATCAGAAATGGTCATGCTAAGCGTGAGGGTTTCAAGACCAAGGTCAACTTCAATGGAGCTATCCATGCCACCGCCGCGATAACTTTCAACGACCAAGTTCAAATTCGGTAATGTTACGCTTTCACATTTTGCTTGATAGGGAATACCGTCGACAAAAATGTTAAAATATTTCAAAACTCTTGGTAAAACGGGGATAGCCATTAAAAAATCTCCTCTAAATAATCATTCACAATGCGTGAACGGAACGTGATATGTTCTGCGGGTGTTGTGGGGGTGAATTCGACATTGAAATAGACTCTACCGCTTTCAATAGCGCTTGCTGTATTAAGCTCTAGATCAGGCGTACAGCGCCCACCAAGAATGGCGCCTTGTGCTTTCAAATCACGCAAATAGGCATTGACGCTTTCACTGACATCATTCATGTAGGTTTTTTTGATATTGCGGTCGACAGCCCATAGATGCCCGCGCAAAATGGCATCATTGATCATATCTGCGGTGCGTACTACCGATAAGAAAGCAAATTTTGTATCACTTGAAAGGGTGCGATTACCCCAGAGGCGATAGCCGTTTTCCCGAATAATGGTTGTGATGTTTTGTTCATTGAGAAGGTTGGCGCGGCTTGATCGATCACCAATGGAAAAATCAATAGGGCGCGCAGTTCCCACAATGCCATTAATCACTTTATTGGAAGGAGAATGCCAAAAACCGTGTGTAAAATCAGTTTTGGCAATGACACCAGCAACCGCTGCACTTGCCGGCTGTTCTATAGTTTTTCCATCACGATTCACCTTTACAAATGGATCAATAAGAATGACGCGTTTTGAATCAAAATCCTTTGCTGTGCTAAGAGCGGCTTCATCTGTTGTGTTGGGTGCATCAAGCACCACAATGGCGCGCAAACGCTCGGCAATGCCAATCAATTCTGCTGCTACGGGGTTGGCAGTTGCACCCGTTCCATTCTCTTCAATATTTACACTGGAAGGGCGCTGATGTGTAAAGCCTGGAGCAATCAGAATGCGTGGTGTTTGTCCTACAATGGATTGTGCTCCAATGAAAGCATGAACACCTTCATAAGCACCATTTGCGTTTACACCCCCTAGAATATTGGTGAGAGTCGCATTTTCGTTGTCACCCTCGTTCACGCGTACGACAACGACAATAGCCCCCACTTGCTTGAAAATAAGATCAAGGGCATTGGGTAAGGTCCCTTGACGCTTCCCCGTTTTATCCAGTTTTGCAGCTTGTGAAAGAGAGCCTGCTACCAAAACGGGTGTGTTGAGAGGGAAGGCTTGTTCATCGGCATCGGGTGCTGTGCCAACAATCCCGATAACTGCCGATTGTACCGCGCGAAGGGGTCGGGTGCCGTCGTCAACTTCAACGACTTCAACACCGTGTAGAAAACCTGTTGCCATTTTATACTCCTTTAAATGGTTGGCTAATGAAATGAATGGGAAAAAAATGAGGGGGGTGATTGCTGTATTTGTTAGACCGGCATGATGATAAAAAATTATCGAAAATAGCTTGACATTATTTATGCAATGTGTATTTTCGAATCAGGTGCTTGAAAAACACCTTAAAGCAACTAGCGGATGGATTGCCGAAACAATCTCTTCTCCGCCAACTAAAAGTTTTGACTCATTGTATGTTACACGCATATAATGGCATTGTCGGGTGTGGTTACGCTATACAATACCCTTTATGGGAAAGGCATAACGACGGGCTAGTTGCCGTGTTTTTCAGCGCCCGGCACTCTCTTTAGAGTGTCAATGAAAAACATCTAACAACTAGGAGTTCACATGAACACTCTTATAGAAATTACAGAACAAGTCATTGATGGCGATGCGATTCAGACAGTAAATGCACGTGATCTACATGCGTTTTTAGGAGTAGGTAAAAAGTTTGCAGACTGGATTACTGAACGCATCAACAAATATGATTTTGTCGAAAACAGAGATTATATAGTTTTTCCCAATTTTGGGAAAAACCTCCAAGGTGGTCGTCCCTCTAAAGATTATGCTCTCACTTTAAGTGTAGCCAAAGAACTTTCTATGGTGGAGAACAATAAGAAAGGTAGAGAAGCTCGTTTATATTTTATAGAATGTGAAAAACGTGCAAAACAAGTAGCAACACCACGAATAGATCTTGCCAATGCATTGGAAAATCCTCTTACGATTAAACAGCTCCTTTTAGAGAGTATCAATCAATTAGAAGACTTAAGAAATGAGGTGAGTACACTCAAGCCTAAAGCAGAAGCTTTAGAAGGCTTAAAACGCTCTGATGGTCTGTTTGGTCTTATCGAAGCCGCGAAGATGTTAGAAGTACGACCAAAAGATTTAACGGATTACTTGCGTAAACATGATTGGGTCTATCGACGTGCTCCGGGGGCGCCTCTGTTACCTTATCAGGATAAAATCAAGAAAGGCTTTATGGACTGCCCTGCTATCACCATTCAAAGACCAGATGGTACAGAAAAGGTGCTCCCTTCAACGAAAATCACCTCCAGAGGATTGGCATGTTTAAGAGAGCAAATCCATGGAGGTGTGCAATGAAGATAGATACCAATTTCTTATGCGATTTGTGGTTGGCATTATCTCAATTTTCTAGACATGAAAATATGAATGATAAAGATTGTACAGCTCTGGTTGATACTATGAGTGTCATAGAAAAAGCTTTAATTTTAAAACTTCAAGATGAGATGCCAAGTATACTTAAAATCTTAATAGTTCTAACAGATTTTGGTGATTCAGAACTGCCGCATAGCATGGATCCTTTATTGCGCGCTTATGAACCAGATTTCGAGAACCCTATTAAAAAGGTTGCTTAAGTTCAAAAACATGACTTATCTCCTCGTCTTTAAGGGCGGGGAGAAGGTTACGAATGGCTATGTTCCATTTGCGTATTCATTTCGCTAGCTGTTAGTGTTGGAATAGAAGAGACATCAATGTCCCTCAAGGCATGCCATGTATCATAATTGGCTTGAAGCTGTAGCCAAAGGGCTGGTCCATTTCCTAACAATTTACCAATGCGAGCTGCTGTTACGGCTGTGACTGGACGTTCTCCTTTAAGGATACCGTGCAAGTGCTGGCGTGATATTTGAAGAATCCTAGCAATTTCGGTTTTGCTTGCATTTAAATGTTCTAAGGATTCAGCTAAAATTTCTCCTGGATGAGAAGGACAACGATTAGGATTACGTGTGGTCATGGATAGTTTCCTTTACAAATCTTAAAACCTTCAGTGGTATTGCTCTAGATCAACATGGTAAACGTGTCTGTCTTTAAATTCAAAAGTGATACACCAAGGACCATTGATATGAATTGTGTAGCGAGTTGGAGTAAAGCCTTTAAGCATATGAAAATTATAACCTGGTACATTGATATCACTAACTTGAGAAGCAGCGTCAAGGGCATCAAGACGGCGAATAATACGCTGTTGAAGCCTGCTATCAATCTTACTTTTTCCTGTTTCCCAGAGAGATTGGAGGTCTTTATTTTTAAATGTTTTGATCATAGCAAACTCAACAACTTTATTTTAAGTAAGATGTAATGTATTAAGTGACAATTGTCAACAAAAATGTTACAATTTAATATGATTGATGCCAACACTGTGGAACTACAAGAATTTAAGAAATGAATATCAAACCAATTCGTACAGAGAGAGATTATCAAGAAGCTTTAGAGATTGTGTCTGCAATGTTTGATAAGCAGCCAGAAGTTAATACTCCAGAATTTGATAGAATGAAAACTCTTGTTTTGTTAATTGAAGCTTATGAAACAGAACACTATCCTGTTTCTCCACCTCATGCGTAAAGAGAAGAATAGGTGCATGGAGGGGATAAATTTGCACGTTAACATCAAGGATTTTACAAACATACCAACGGCTGTCTGATCAAATATTGCTAAAAACTTAGATCCCTTGCCATTCTTAATAAAGTGAATACGAAGTTTAAATTCTATTGTCATTTTGCTCTCCAAATTAATGAAGAGACCATAACAATCATCTACACTCTCTCATAAGCCTGACACTGTCAGTAAAAAAGGGCTTTAAAGGGGACTTTATAAGAAGAAACTATACAGTTTATAAGCCATCAGACAATAAGTGTCCGTTTAGAAACTATCATTGTTTTTTATACCTGCATAAACCATTCATTCTTTCCATAATCTTATGAGGACAGCGCCATCAGCTCCAGCGCCGCTTGGAGAGGAATCTCCATGAGAGCCAGCACCTCCGCCCCCAAAACCACGCCC
>NZ_JBHIOI010000059.1:0-4575 GCF_042195415.1 Bartonella sp. CE47NXGY
CTGCAACTTTTTGCAACAAAAAACTGTACACAATTCCTTGAACTCCAAACTATCTATACCACTAAATACTAAGGGGGATTTTTACCTAGAAAGCTTTTTGGGGTAGCAAGCCCATACCTATGATCATTGTAATGATGCAAACCTTTTGCAAACAGTGTTTTAAGAGGGTAAAGTGTTATGTTGATAGCAGAAAGCCTGTAAAGAGAAAATGGCTATGGTATGTAAGAATAGTGCTGTTTTTTATAAGGAGCTGTCTTATTATAAAATTAAGTAGGGTAGGGGAAGAACGTATAGGTATGTAATTTACGCGCATAAAGGCTTTGTAGAAATTAGATCTAAACTCAGATTCTCTTGGATTTTAATATCATCTCTCCCTTTGTCCTATGTGTAGCCTGTATAGCCAAATCCTCAAAACAATCTGCTAACTTTTTATAACAAAAAACTGCACACAATTCCTTGACCTCCAAACTATCTATACCCCTAACTACTAAGGCGGATTTTTACCTAGCAAGCTTTTTGGGGTAGCAAGCCTATGCCTATGATCATTGTAATGATGCAAACCTTTTGCAAACAGTGTTTTAAGAGGGTAAAGCGTTATGTTGATAGCAGAAAGCCTGTAAAGAGAAAATGGTTATGGTATGTAAGAATAGTGCTGTTTTTTATACGGAGCTGTCTTATTATAAAATTAAGTAGGGTAGGGGAAGAACGTATAGGTACGTAATTTACGCGCATAAAGGCTTTGTAGGAATTAAATCTAAGCTCAGATTTTCTCTCTTTACGGAGTTAAGACTTGTGTTTTTATCATAATGACTAGCTTCTCCATCATAATATTTCTGCACGAGAGCTTTCCAAAAATAGTACACTAGCTAGTTTGTTCTTAAAAAAAATAATCAAGGCAATACTTTTGCACCATCCTCATTCGCCATCCTTAAGGGCGGCTTTTGCATTTACAGAAATTGCCACTGACTTTAGAAGCGGAGCCTAGAAACGCGGGGAAGAGGAACACCATAGAGCGGTGTGACTACTCATGTTGTCATGCTATAGAAATATTTGGTTTTGTAGGGTAGAAGCAGCCACTCCCCTTTAATGCTTTTTAGGCATTAAAAATGGCACGAGAAAATGCTGGTAGTCGTGATATGTTTTTTATTATGGCTGATCCATGAGCTCTAAAATATAAATTGAGAGGGAATGGGCGGCATTAAAAGTTAAACGCGCATGGCGAGGCTTGAGATTGATTAGTTCAAAATCCTTTTCTGAGCGGCCGTGCGCTGCACCTTTCTTGTTTCTTAACTTTATAGTACCGCGCACAATTTGATACAGACCGGATGCGATCATTTTTAAGTCATTTTCATCTAGATCTTGATTTTTTAAGTTTTCTTGCTTCATATCTTCGGGATGGATCTTAGCTTTCTTAACGACTTCTTCCCATAAAGCGGGCAGATTATTACGGGCGTTTTCTGCATATGGGATAGAATGGTGGTCGAGATAAGCTTTGCAAGAGGCTTCCAACAGATTTGCTGCAAATAGAACTGCCTCCCTTGGATCTTTTTCTATATTTTCTAATGCTCTATTTATTTCGATTTCTACTGCTGAAAGTTCTTTCTCTGCAATACGTTTTTGTAGCTCTTCCATCGAGAGGAGACCAGCTTTTTGCAATTCTTGTGTGAAGGTCACCTCATTCTTGATAATATATCCTCCACGCTGATATTCTAATCCATCTTTCTTTAACGTTTCTAAAATTTTACGTTGATCTTCTTTAAGCTCTTGTAGCATTTGGTCTTCTGGTATGTCTTGAAATATGAATCCGACTAACTTATGAAACTCGCTGTCCAAAAAATCACCAAGCAGGGGACCAAGGACTTCAAGCGGTTCATTGCATTTTACATTGATTGTATCTAGTCGTTTCTTAATCGTGACTTCTTTATCATCACTTAGGTACTCATGAGGAGCAGATGGTGTATAAAAGAATAAGGCATCCAAATTCTCTGGCCAATAGTACTTTGGTAATATTTGAGAGAGTGCCCTAATTGTTGCAGGAGGGATTTTGTTTTTCTGAGATATTGTTTGCGGAGACGATAATTGCATTTTGTATCTTTGTAATATCAAAAAGTGGTATGTTGAGTGGTTTTTAGAATATGATTTTATTGCCTGACCTTGCTTAGAAAGTCGCGCAACAATTTTGTGGCTTATATAAGATTTGTGAAAGAGAAATGCCATATTGTGTTTTAATTTTTTTCCTTTCATTGTTATAACAGTGAAGGGGGTGAATAATGCGTGATAATTGGAAAAATATAGAATGAGAACAGAAGTATAATTTTGTATTATCGTAACTGCAATAGCATTCTTTATTGGCAGATTGTTTATTGGAGAGAAGGAAGTAGGCAATGCGCATAATCCCTGAACGGAAGGTTTTGTGACAAGAATTTCAATAATGGCATGTTACTAAATGTTGTGTGTGTTCTTTGCTTGTCAGAAAAAGTAGATGGCGCTCTTTATTTGCATAACCGGTATAGAGTAATGCGGGAGGCTAGTTTAAAATCTCGTTTATTCCGTTAAAGCTTACGGTTTTCTATAAAAAGACTGTTTTCATGATATCCGCTGTTAATCTCGCGTATTTGGTAGAGATGAAAATATAAACGTTTATCGTGTCTGTAAGGGAGCTTGAAACAATGAAACTAGGCGTAAGAGTACTCTGAAAAGCTTCTTTTGTCCGTAAAACTTATAAGGAAAATTTAAAGGCAGGAAAATGTTAGAGAAATCTAAGAGTACGCTGTGAAAATCAAGAAACAGTCTTTTTAGAGATGGTTTGCTGTCTGTCATCGTGCTTCATGATTTTCAATGTTTTTAAAATTTCTTTCTCAATGAGAGAGGGCTTTTTTATTAAAGCGGGGGAGATTTGTTATGACAGTTAACAATGAAATGGAGAGAAGATGCTGCTTTACCAGCTGTTTTTGTCGCTTCAGTTTCATTTGAACCTATTGTGATTATAAAAGCATAGTGATTCAATGACTTTGAAAAGGGGGGAATAACATTATCAAGTTTGCAATACAGTGCGATTTTTTGCATCGCGATGCGTGGCAGAAGATGGTCAGTATTTGGGGGCATTGTGGGTTCTATATTCTATGTTGGTGCGGTAGGGCATCTGTTAGCGCATTTATGGGACTATTCCGCATTGAAATGCGTGCTTAATTTCGTGGATCTTTGCAAAGGTCTGATCAGAAAATCCCATATTTCAAGAGGTTTTTAGAGGGATCTAAAAGCACAGAGGTATCATAAAATTACAAACACCGTACGTTACTGGAGGTGATCAATTTTAGAGCTTAAGGAGCTTATCGGTTTAGTGTTCTTTCATAAAAATGATGAAGGCTGTGGTCAAGGTCTCAGTGTGTTGGTTTCTCGAAAAGTGGTAAATGCTGTATGATTTTATATGCCATTGCCAATGTTATGGCTAGGGAGTTCAAATAAAGCATATCATAAATCGGAATTCTTCTCTTTACGCGATAAGAGGAGGGCTAGGCAAAACAGTAAAAATGCAGCAATAGAGAATATGAAGAATACGATATATGTTTGGTTTAAGGACAGGGATTTTTCTGTCAGCGAATGGATCAAAAAGCCAGCGAATATACCCCCTAAGGCACCACCTATTTGCTGTAATATGCGTGTGATAACGGCTGTATCTTTGACGTATAAACTGTTGACATATTGGATGGGGGCGGAAAGGCAGACAATGGTGGCGATGCCAAGTCCTATGCCTCTTAGCAAGAATCCAAGTCCATCCATGCTTATATTATAGCCGAAGCATAATAACCCAAAGCTTGATATCACTAAACCAATTCCTATCATGAAAAAGGGAGATTTTTCTTTCCATTTTTGGTAAATAAATTTCCTGCCAATCCACGCACCTACCCCTTGCAGAGCAAGGAGGGCACCGATGATGAGAAGGCTCTTTTCATAGTTTCCTCCCATGGCAACGGCTAGTGGGAAATAAACGAGGAAGCTATAAAAAAGAAATGAAGCAACGAGCCCCATGATCATGAGCAATGTATAGCGCGCATTTTGAAATCCGCTAAAGACGATTAATTTGTTTTTTGCTTTCTGATTAGAAACAATGAATAATATGAGAGATATCACGGCTATAAGCGCTAGGATAAAGAGGGTGTTGTGGTTATTGATATTTCTGGCTTCTGTGAGATAAAAAAACGAAAGAAGGGAGATGGAAAACGCTAAAAAAGCAAATAAGTTAAATTTTGTTTTTGTTGTTTCGTTGCTCTTTAAATGTTTAGCTCCAAGGGTGAGTGCCAATAAAATAAGCGGAATATTGATAAAAAATAACAAACGCCAAGACACATACTGAGCAAGCGAGGCGCCTACCAGCGGACCAAAGGCAGGAGCGAAAACTGTTGGTACGGCTATGGTGCCCATGGCTTGGCGCACTCGTGTCTGTCCAAATTGTAAGGCAATGATGGTTTGGCTAAGGGGCAGCAAAAGACCGGTCCCAAAACCTTGAACGATACGGGCAGATATAATAGTTGGAAAATTATAGCTTAATCCTACCCCCAGTGATCCAAGCATAAA
>NZ_JBHIOI010000060.1:0-4551 GCF_042195415.1 Bartonella sp. CE47NXGY
AAAAAACGGGCGCAAATGTATGCTGATTTACAACGTGATTTTATGCAGAAAGGGCCTTATGCTTTTATCTATCAGACGTATCACACGATAGCGATGACACCTGATGTTAAAAAATGGGTTTGGAATAGTGCACCACGTATTTTTTATAGTGCAATTGAAAAATAAGAAGGTATCAAGTTTATAAAATATAAAAAACAGGGTCATGATATATTTGATGTATTGCAAAGCTCTTTAATACTTTGCAATACATTGAATTCTATCGGGAATGGATTACTATGTTGTGTAGAGAATTTTATTTCAGGAATTCTTATAGAAGATGTGTTTGTTTGGATGTTAGGATTGAATATTTTAACTTCTATTGATACAATTTTCGGATGAAATAATGACTCTAGACATCCCCGTACAACGGCTTCAAGTTTTTTTACAACCCTGATAATCGATTTGAAATTAAAAATATAAACTGTTCTAGCCGGTGTTATGGGTATTTTGATGAAGCTATAAATCAAAAGTTTAAAGATGTGTTGTTTCAAAAAGGTTCACAGAAACGGGCGTAAAGAATTGAAAAATGGTAAGTTTGTTTAGTGAAAAAACAGGTGTAACAAATGTGGCAGAATTCACTGTTTCCGAAATAGCAGGGGCTCTAAAGCGTGTTGTTGAAGAAAAGTTTGGTTATGTACGGGTGCGTGGGGAGATATCAGGGTACCGTGGTACTCATGCTTCGGGACATGCTTATTTTGCTTTAAAAGATGATAAGGCACGGTTGGAAGCTGTTATTTGGCGTGGAGTTATGGAAAAGCTCAAATTCCCTCCTGAAGAAGGGATGGAAGTAGTTGCTGTTGGTAAACTTACGACGTATCCAGGGTCATCGAAATATCAAATTGTCATCGAGGCTCTTGAACCAACGGGGGTTGGTGCTTTGATGACACTTCTTGAAAATCGTAAGAAAAAGTTTTTAGAAGAAGGCTTGTTTGATGAAGAAAAGAAAAAACCTTTGCCTTATATGCCTCGAATTTTAGGCGTTGTAACATCACCAACAGGTGCTGTTATTCGTGATATTATTCATCGTATATCCGATCGTTTTCCGTTGCATATTTTGGTTTGGCCTGTACGTGTTCAGGGGGAAACAAGTGGGAGGGAAGTGGCTGTTGCTGTTGAAGGTTTTAATGCTCTTGGTCTAGGTGGACTTATTCCAAAACCTGATCTTATTATTGTTGCACGGGGAGGAGGAAGTTTAGAAGATTTGTGGGGGTTTAATGACGAAGCTGTTGTTCGTGCTGTTTATGAATCTTCTCTTCCTGTTATTTCTGCTGTTGGGCATGAAACGGACTGGACCTTGATTGATTATGTGGCTGATTGGCGCGCTCCAACTCCTACCGCCGCAGCAGAACGGGCTGTTCCTGTTAAGCTTGATCTCGAGGTGCTGGTGGCATCGCTTGATGCACGTTTGCGCAAGGGACTCGCGCGTTATTTGGATTTTTATCGACAAAAATTGCGTGCCACTCTACGAGCTCTTCCGACTGCCGATCAACTTTTTGCTCTACCACGGCGTGGTTTAGATGAAACTTCAAGTCGATTGCAGCGTGCTCTTTGTGTAAGCTACGATAAAAAACGTTTTTCTTTTCATGCACTTGGTGTGCGTTTTTCACCGCGTTTGTTAAATATTGAAAAAGCACAACGCAATACAAAGGAATATACGGCACGTCTTCAGCGTGCTTTTGTGCGTAGTGTGGAAAAACAACGTGCTGGGTTAGAGGTAGTATCTAGGCTTTTAAGAAGCACTTCATATCAGAATATTTTGGAGCGCGGTTTTGTTTTGGCTTTGGGGAAAGATCATAAGCCCATTAAACGATTGGTTCAGTTTCCTGAAACAGGGCAAATAAATTTACGCTTTTTTGATGGAGATATCAGTGTTGCAACACAAGAACCTGTTTTTTCTAAACGGTCAAAACACAAGCAGATAAAGTCGCCAAGCGATGATCAAGGAACTCTCTTTTAATACGGTTAATGCCATGCTTGCGGAAGGTCTTCTTAAGGGAGTGGATGAAAAAGTTCGTTGCGCATGGGCTGGAACGGATCCACTTTATTGTGCTTATCATGATACCGAATGGGGAAAGCCTATTTTTGAGGATATTCGTTTGTTTGAGAAAATTTGTCTTGAAGGTTTCCAAGCGGGGCTTTCTTGGTTTACAATTTTAAAAAAACGCTCTTTTTTTCGCGTTGCATTTGATCACTTTGACTTTGAAAAGATTGTTCATTATGATGAGCTGAAGGTGCAAATGTTAATGCAGAATAAAGACATTGTTCGCCATCAAGGAAAAATTCAATCAGTGCTTAATAATGCATTGAGAGCACAAGAAATTATAACAGAGTGGGGAAGTTTGTCCCGCTATTTTTGGTCTTTTCAGCCACCACAATCAGAGCGTTATGAAAAGATAGACTTTCAAACACTGTTGGCTAACCCTATGACACCTGCTTCTCTTCGTCTTTCTCAAGACTTGAAGAGACGTGGCTGGACATTCGTTGGTCCCACAATTTGTTATGCTTTTATGCAGTCCGTAGGGATTGTTAATGATCATCTTGAAGGATGTTTTTGTCGATAAATTGGCAAACTGTCTTTTGTAAGAGTAATGATCAATAGGATAATAATTGAATTATTTAATAAATGTATAGATTATACAATTCCACTGTATAAGATAATTGAAATATACAAACTATACAATATTAATGATTTTCTACTGTTGTTGGCACTAAAAACGATAAAGGTATAATTTTGAGGATGAAAAAACAGATGCCAAAAGAAGTGATACCTTAACTGTTATGTATCTGAAGTGAGATAATGGTAATGTCTTGTATGTTTTAAAGAAACATTTAGTACACCAAAACCCATTTCGCGGTGGCGCCCGTGAATGGTATGACAGTAAATCCATTGTGCACTCCATCTTTACGCTTATGAAGGAGCAAATCGGCACCATCACACACTTTACTAGCTCTCAATGTTGTGCAACAGTCTTTGGCATTTGTAATGGTTGAGAAGAGTTTTTTTTATTTCTGTTAATGACATGACGGTTATAATTAATGAATATTTTATTCATGATTATTGACGAATGCAAAGTGGTTTTTAGATGGGGTGCTGTTGTTGCATTGTTTTACTTTGCTTGTATGACTGTCGGTTTATTTATATGTAGGTCGATTGCTCAATGCTTACCTAGGTAATAAAAATAAAATACAGCGATGAAAAATTGAAGTTAAATGACTCAAGCTGCTTGTGTTAGGTTTTATTATCTGATAACTTTCCTTCACTAGAGAGGAATTTTACTGCGTGTGAGCTCCAGTTTTGGGAGGATACTTAAGCTCAGACAGACTGGTATTCACTGCATTGCTTCGTTGAATCTCTGTATGTTTCCGCTGGAAACGAGAGTTCTATTGCGGTATGTTGTTTTCTGTTCTATTTTTATGGTGGTAAAGCAATGATGCACACTAAAGTTTAGAAGGGTTTATATTCGTTATGTCTTTTGGGGGGGAAGCGTCTAATGAATTTTGTTTTTATCAATGGGGGATGCATTTTAGTGTATATTCTTTTATTGTAAGCTTTATTTCTCAAAAGATAAAGCGTGGAAGGAATGATTCTTCTCATTTTTCCTTTATCTTTGTTAACGCGTTTGGTTTTGTTGGTAAAAACGTAAAACTTTTGACACTTATTTTTCAAAAGATTAAGCAGCTTTTTGTGGGGGATAGCGTTTTAGAAAAGATATTTTCTTATGTCTTTCTGCTGTTCCAGTGTCGTTTTTGTCATGTAGTAAAGATGCGCCGTATCTTGAAACAGTGTTTGAGGGGGATGACTATTTTAAAAGTTTGCATATTTTATTTTAAATGTCGCCTAAAGGAATAGAATAATGAATTCATAAATTTTTGCGTAATGATTTTTTTAAAGCTCACTATTTTTGGGGCGACAAGGCTTATTGATGATTAATAGAGAACTGATATAGTGCATTATCATATGCAAAGAGGTTATGAAAAGAATGTAATACTGGTTAGCAAAACATATATTGCATGTTCGTTATGGTTTATTGAGACGTAAGTCAATGAATTTATCAAGTAGATGACTCTGTGTAGGTGATTAAAAATATAGGCGATTAGAACGTATTTATTCAATGTTATAATTATAAATTTGCTATATTATTTCAGCGTCATTAATTGATAAAAATAAATAAAGGGAAAAGTTTATGAACTTGAAGAAAACAATATTGAAAAGTAGCAGCTCTCTTGTTGCTGCTCTTATGGCTTTGGGCGTAGTTGTACAACAGGTTTCAGCAAAAACACCCGCTGATACCCTTGTGATGGCTTGGAATCTTGATGCAATCAGTACGTTTGATCCCGCACAACTTAATGATGTTTATGGAAGTGAAATTATTTACAATATTTGTGATAACTTGGTGAGTACTGCGACAGATGATCCTGCTAAAATGGTTCCCGTTTTAGCAACACATTGGGATGTTTCAGGTGATGATCACAGTACGGTGATTACTTTTCATTTACGTGATGGTTTGAAGT
>NZ_JBHIOI010000061.1:0-4467 GCF_042195415.1 Bartonella sp. CE47NXGY
GTTCTGATATTGGCTAAAAGCGCGTTTTGTTTAGCCATATCGGTTAATCCACTATAGAAGAGAGCATTTGGCATGACCAAATAGCTTGCTGTTTGTGGTACAGGGGCAACGGTAGGGATATTTGTTTCAGGATCAGGATTTGAACCAGAATTGGAGTCAAGCAGTTCGGGTTGTAAACGGAAATCCCAGAAGTTTTCATTCTTTTCATCAAAGAGGTTTTGCGCAATATCGGCTTTGCCTTGGCTTGAGTCTGGTCCATAGGCACGTAGTGTATACATATCCGGTAAGCCACCTCTTGTGGTATAGCCATTTACCAGTTTGAAAGAGTTTTCTTCTGCTTTTCCAGAAACTTGAATGAGTGAAAGACCTCGGACATTGGCAGCAGCAGAGGTATTTGCTTCGATATTGTTCTCTTCTAAGCGCCCCGTGACATAAACTGATGTGTTGCCAGAAACATCCCCATGGATTAAAAGCCTATCGGTTTTTTGGTCATTTATTGCAGCACCATCACTCCAAGCCGTGTTGAAGTAAATCTTTGCGTCACCAGAGGCATTGTAGACGGCTTGCGTGTCTGGTTTACCAGAACCTATATACAAAGTTTGGTAATGCTGTTTTTCTGTTGGCTTGCTAAACATAATGGAGCTGTTATCGAGATTAAGCGTAGAAATATCGGAACGAGATCTTTGAGCAATATCAAGTAGTTTTCCATCAGCATCTTTTTCATTGTTACTGATCTTCAACGTCCATTTTGTGTCGTTTTTCAGATCAAAGCGTGTTTGCCCATTTTCGTCATTTCTTACACCGCCTTGTAAGACAGAATGGTCTGCGGTTAAAGTAAACATTTCAACAGGTTTTGTCTTCTGCTTTATGTTTTTGAATAACGTATCTGCAAGGATTTTTGAATTTTTGAGATTAATTTTTCCCATTGATTCATCGGTATTTATTCCAATACCATTTTCAACGATCAGATCTGTATTGGTCAAATTAACTTCACTGTTTTGCCAATCTTGTGGATTACTATTACTTAGGCCATTTAACTTATTTTTAGACAAATCTGTAAAATTCACCCCAGCAACCCCTGCTGTTGCAGAAGTATTTGCGAGATCAATATGTCCATTTCTGTTTATCTTTAGTGCAATTAGTGTTGCATCTATTTTGTTTTCAGCGCCATTGATCATCTTAATCGTGCTATTGGATGCGACAAGTCCAAAATCAACTTTTTCAATCGTTGTTTTTCCGTTTAATTCAATGACGCTATTTGCAGCAGCATTTACACCCATGCTGGGCAGTTCGATTCCCTCAATATTTGTTTTCTTCCCTTTTATCGTTAATTCTTCACTTGTGATTTTGCCTCCATCCGTTACATAAAGACCAAAGAGAGTCTTCGTAATCGTTGTTTTTCCTTTTAATTCAATGACGCTGTTTGGGCCCTCAGCTGATGCGCCTGTAACTGAGCTTTCGCCATTTTCTGTGAGTGCAACATCTTTAACATTAATATATCCACCCAAAGTTGCATATAATGAATTATTACTCCCAGTAACAGTTCCTCCTGTCATGAAAATTTTTGATTGCTCACCAATGGCACTCAGCGCATTATGCTCAGATGAAATGATTTTCGCACCATTGTTTAAAGTAATGCTGCTGCCGTTTTGAGCAATTATTGCTTCTCCTTTTGCCTCAAAAGATCCGCCGGTGATTGTTATTTGAGATTTGTTATCTGCTAAGATGCTGTTTTTTGCTTTCGTGACGGTTACATTATTTAAAGTGACAATACTTCCTTTGTCAGCACTTATTCCTTTATCCATAAGAAAGTCATCATTTCCGCTTGATATTTTTACATCTTTCAGCGTGTTTTCTTTGCTGGTGGTGTTAAGAAATGATGCACCTACTGCTTTGTCTCCTGTGACCTCAATCGATCCTCCGGTCATCTTGATTGTCGCATTATCACTTTCGGCTTTAACACCGATCGAAGCATTTTTAATTGTTGTGTTACCATTCAATTCAATAGTGCTGGAACCTCTTGCAAATGCACCGAATTTTGTTCCTTTACCATTTGCTGTGAGCACAACATCTTTAACATTAATATATCCACCAGCTTTTGTATATAATACACTATTGCTACCGGTAACAGTTCCCCCTGTCATAAAAATTTTTGATTGCTCACCAATGGCATTGAGCCCATCACCGTTAAGTGATGTGATTTTTGCCTTATTGTTTAAAGTAATGATACTACCGTTTCGAGCATTGATTGCTGTTTCGTTTGCCTCAAAAGATCCATCGATAACTGTTACTTGAGTTTGGTTATCTGCAAAGATGCTGTTTTTTGCTTTTTTAACAGTTATATTTTTCAAAGTGAGTTTACTTTTTTTTTCAGCTTTTATTGCGTTATAGGGGTCACTGTTTTCACTTGTTATTGTGACATTTTCCATATTTCCGTTACCCGCATTTAGCTGAATAGCGGTTTTATCAACATTGATAGAACCTCCTGTCATTTTGAATGTAGCGTTGTCCGATATATTAACGCCGTATTCATAGGAAGATTTAGTTCCAAGTGGAGCACCAATGATGGTATTGTCCGATAATTCAATCAAACTATCGGATCCTTTAACGGTGACAACGGTTGTAACAGATGGTGGTGTTGGAGAGGTACTCCCCAGCTTTAAATTCTTGCCGATGATTTTTCCACCTGTTTCTGCCCAAATATTATCGTAGCTTTCTTTAGAGACTTCCATTTTTTTTCCATCAGAAACTTTAAGTTCTTTAAGTTCTTCCGCTTGTGTGTTGTGGTAGGTCCCAAATAATAGAATTGCTGCAGTTGCTGTATGCGATAAAAGAGATTTTTTAGACATTTATGTTCTCCTCACTTAAAACTAAGCTACAAATATTTTTTCTGTTTGCCATATCTCCACTTGTTATAAGAAGAACAAACAATATAAGAAAATAAATAATGGTCTATAAAAATATTCTTCTTGCTCACTATTTTATAATTTACTTATAGTTTTATAATTTACTTATAGTCAAATTAAAAAATATAATAATTAATGTATATATTTATATTTAAGTCATATTATATTTATAGTTTTAGTTATTACGTATTAAATATATAATTAAAAATATTAAAATGATATTTAAAGACAATATTATAAGCAAATGATCGTTGTTTGTTTGTACTTTTTAATGGTATCACAGTACTGTCATATATTTTGATGCATTAAGGAGAATAAAGGGGGGACAGCATCGTTGGGAACAGCCGTCAGCAAAAATTAAAAAAGTTTACTTAATTTTAGATCTGAGGTGTTTTATATTGGATGTAATGTGTTTTATAAATATGCTAAAGAGTACTGATTGATGCTTTTATAAATCTTAGTTTCTTCTTGAGTATTTTGATAAAGTGGTTGATGTCTTTGTTTTTTTGGTGTATTTAATTAAATTATCTGCGTAAAGAAATATTTTGCAGTATGTTTCCTATGTAAAGAGGAAAATAATAGTAGCTTGTGCTTTTTATCTACTTACGACAGTAAAACTTTACATTTTCTTTTTGCTTTGAGAAAAAGGGGAAGGGGATTTTATGAAGCAAGCGCGATTTATCAATAAACATATATGATTTATCAATAAATACATATAAGGTGTTTTTTCTGAAAGTTTTACTTTCACTTGGAGATGAAGCGCTTTGCGACATTTTTGTTTATGAGAGATAAATGCCATTCAATATCTAAGACAGCGTAAGGGGCAGATTTCTCAAAATCACTGAATTTATTCTCACCCTTAAGCATAACCACCCGCTTTAGTGCATATTTTCATTCTTTTGCGCAAAGACTGCTACACGCATTTCACGCTCCCCAATTCCAGCAAATTGGCAAGACCTTCCACAGCTGTCTTTTCAGGATTATAACGAAAGCGTTTTTTTGCCTGTGTACGAGCAACTACTTCAATCTGGTATGCATCAAAAACAATACCTAGCCTTGTCAATCAATAAATCTTGATGGAGATGATCTTGGGAGGATAAAGAACAAAAGCTATTCGAGCGATCTTTTTATGAAAGGGTGTCAAGAATAAAAAAAGGCAGCATATCGTGCTGCCTTTTTATTAAATTGAATAGAATGAATAGGCTATTTTTACAGCCTTGATTTAAAACTGATAGCGTATGCCGCCTGAGAAATTTGCTCCAGATATACCAGTTTTCTGAAGCTTTTGTTGATAACTTACATCACCATGAAGGGAGAAATTGTGAGACAGTTGCGCATTGATGCCAACGCCGCCTTCAATTGCAGGTCCCATAGGATCAAGGTCAAAATCTCTGCCAATCTGGATGGTACCATTATCACCAAAGGTTTTGATCAAGTTTACTTTTCCATAGAAAGACATTGGACGGTTGCTTTCAGTGGAAATGGTTTTTGTCAAACGTCCACCAACACGGATCAACCATTGAGAAGGATTGTTCATATCAACGGTAAAATTATCAGCATC
>NZ_JBHIOI010000062.1:0-4377 GCF_042195415.1 Bartonella sp. CE47NXGY
GGAAGGTTCTATTACAGGGGATGCGCATTTTAAAGCACAAGCAGTTGAAGGCAATCCGCTGGAGTCCTTAAGCGGTTTAACCGGGGCTGGTGCTTTGTTTACACCAAAAGTGGATATCAATGGTGCAGGAGAACTTTCTGAGGGTCTCCCTTTGCCAAAGCCTCAATCGGGTGGGGTTGGTGGCACCTTGCCCAAGCAGAATTTTATTTATGAAACGCGGGCAGAATTCCTTGATGTTGGCAAGTTTTATGGCTCAGCCTATTATTTGAACAGAATTGGCTACAATCCTGATCGGGAGATTTTTTTCTTAGGCGATGCTTATTTCGAAAAGGAATTGATTGAAAAACAAATGCGTGATCTGGTTGGTCAAGGTTTGGGTAAAGGCTCCTTTATTCCTGGAAGTGATGCCATTGAACAAGTCAAAACTTTGCTGGATGTCGGGGCAGACTATGCAAAAGCCCACAATCTCCCTTTTGGTGAGGCTTTGAGTGAAGAACAATTGGCGTCCCTAGAAGTCCCGATGGTGATTTATGTGCGCCAACAGGTCAAGGGCATGGATGTTTATGCACCGGTGCTTTATATCCCTGAAAAAGACAGAGCCTCCTTTGTTTCTGCTGGGGCTTTGATCATGGGCGATGATGTCAATATCACCAGCCAGAATACGAGCAATTCAACGATTATCAATTCAGGGCGGATTGCGGCAAATCACCAATTGCATGTGCATGGCGGGGATATCCTCAGTCAAGGAGGGCATTTTGCGGCGGGTGGTGATGCTGTTATCCTTGCGGAGAAGAATATTCGTTTAGATGCAGGGCGCACAACGGTTGACGGCGTGGAGACCGTTTTAAATACCGAGGCGCTTTCTGCTGGTGGTAATGCAACGGTGATTGCTAAACAAAATATCACCGCCTCCGGGGTGGGGATCACCACCGGAGGTGATCTTGCCATGGCTACAGAACAAGGCAACTTGACGATCGGTTCAGCAGAAACCCATTACCATGATGAACAGGGTGATGCCACCATGCATCATAAATCGGAAGTCAGTTCTGGGGGTTCAACAGTCTTTTCATCAGGAAAAAATCTCAATATTTTAGGCTCAGATGTTCAAGCAACGGATAAACTTCTCTTGCAAGCTGAGAGGAATATTTCGATTGATGCCACACGCAACAGTATGGACAATCAGAATGGGAGTGAAACCTCCCATGTTGCCTTGCACAATGGCTCTCATCTAAGTTCTGGAAAGAATATGGATATCATATCGGGGCACGATATCCATGTCTCTGCTTCCGATATAGATGCCAAGGGCAAGGTGGGGCTGAAAGCCAGTAACGATATCCTGATCAACAATGCAGAAGATAGCTTAAATTATGAGATGTCTGATCACAAAGAGGATGGAATATTTAGTGAGAGAGTCCATAATAATGTTGAGGCTACCCAAGTCGTGAGCTCAAGTATAACAGGCGGTGAAGGGATAGCCTTTGAATCTGGCAATGATACAAAAATCATTGGGTCGATGCTTCTTGCTGGAAAAAAAGAGGAAACACCAGATCAAGCAAAAGCGGATATTTCTATTCATTCTGGTGGGAATATTCTTATAAAAGGCGCTCAAGAACACTACGACCAGCAATACCAATCGTCTTCAAGTAGCTTTTTGCATGAGGAATCGTCCGATAGTTCTCAATCGCATACCACAACGGTCTCCTCTATCCTTGGGGCGACGGGCAACATCGTGTTAGACGCACAAGGAGAAGCCAAGATTTCTGCTTCTCATCTGCTTTCCGGTCAAGATATCAATGTGAGTGGAGAAAGTGTGACGATTGATGGTATGACAGATCACCATAGCAGCTACTCAGAAGAACATGCATCTGGTTTGGGCGCGGGTTCAGGCAAGGACTTTTTATCGATATATGGGAGTGAGACAAAGACAGAAAATGAAGAAAGTTTTGAACATCAAGGCTCTTCTCTCAATGCGAATGGCACTATCAACATCACTGCTAAGAAAAAAGATGTGACAATTGTTGGCTCTGATCTTGCAGGTGAGAATATTAACCTTTCGGCAGCTCGTGATGTCAATGTGCTTGTGGGTCATAATAGCCATAAGTCAAATTCTGAAGAAAAGCGTTCAGGTTTTGGCATTCAGTTTGGAAAGAGCAGCAGTAGTGTTTCTTTGGGTGTTGGGGTTGCAAGCGTCAAAGATACGGGCGATCAATGGGAAACCACTTCCACACAATCACACATCACGGCACGCCAAGATGTGCAGATTACTGCTGACAATGATGTGAATTTACAAGCAGCCATTGTTGCGGCGGATCGTGATGTCAACATTGATGCCGGCAATAATATCACCCTATCAGAAAGCCAAGATATCTCTAAGACACAAAAAAACCATGAAAATTTCTTTGCTGGTGTTACAGGTTCTGTCAATGTTGGCATTCTTAGTACCATACAAGATATAAAGGATGCAGGAAAACGTTTTGGTCATGGGGATACAAAACACAAAATCGGCAATGGCATCATTCTTGGTCTAAAAGGCAAAGATCTCTATAACAAAGGCAAAGATCTCTATAATGGGATAAAGAGCGGATCAACAAAAGATTCCCTTCTCAAGATGGTGGATATTTCTACCAGTGTTACCGTAGGCTTTAAGACTGAAAAGGAAGAGAAGTCTTCTCAGACATCTACTGCTGTAACCAATAGCATAGAAGCTGGGCGTTCTGTCAATATGAAAGCCCACAAAGGCAGCATCCATGGTGTTGGAGCTGATATTATCGCTGGCACCAATCCTGCTTATGCAAATGATCCGCAGAGCGGGAATATCAACTTGGAAGCAGGACAGCATATTACCTTTGAAAGTGCGCAAAACAAGAAAAGCACACAAAACCATAACCAAAGTGCTTCAATGAATATTGGAGCCAGTTATGGCACGGGTGGCGCAGGGGTAACAGGCAGTGCTGCTTTTAGTCAAGGGGAAGGTTCCAGTGAACAGGTTCAACAAAAGAACAGCCATATTGTTGGCACAGGTACTGTTCATACCACGAGTGGGGCAAACACCACATTGGCAGGCGCCGTGGTTTCTGGAGAGCGTGTAGAAATGGAAGTAGGAGGTGATTTTACCGTTGTCAGCCGCAGTGATACGGGACAAACTTCCAGCAAAAAAAACTCTGTTTCTGTTGGGGTTAAAGGCAATGGAAAGCCTGATGGTGCGTCAATAAACGTCTCTTTCCAAAATGATCAATCCTCCAGCGATTATCACAGTGTTGTGGAACAATCAGGCATTAAAGCCCGTGATGACGGCTTTGAGATCACCGTTAAAGATAAAACAACGCTGACTGGAGGTATTATTGAAAGCACAGCCTTGGCAGAAAAAAACAGCCTGACCACAGGAAGCATCAGCACCAGTGATATCAGCAACAGTGCGAGTGCCAAAGCCAGCAGTGATGGGATTAGCATTGCAGCGGGTGGTGCAATGGGCGAATACGACATCGCTAAAAACATTGCCAAAAATGTTTTAGATCATGCAGAACAACAGGATTCAAGGGAAGGATATACCAAATCTGCCATTAGCGATGGCACCATCGTCATTACTGATGAAGCAGGGCAGAAGGCATTGACAGGGCAAGGCGTTGATCAAACCATAGCTTCCCTTAACCGTAATACCGCTGAAGCTCATAAGGGTGTATCACAAATAGATGTCACTAAGCTGGAACAAACAGCTGGTGAAGATCGTAAAATGGCAACACAATTGCTGGAAGAAGGATTTAAATACAGCGATAAAGCCTATAAAAAATATAGTGAAGAATCCTCTAAAAAGCGCAATGATGTAGCCTCTAAAAAGCGTAATGCTGAAGCTCCTAAAAAGCACAATGCTGAAGCCTCTAAAAAGCGTAATGCTGAAGCCCCTAAAAAGCGCAATGATGTAGCCCCTAAAAAGCGTAATGCTGAAGCCCCTAAAAAGCGTAATGCTGAAGCCCCTAAAAAGCGTAATGCTGAAGCCCCTAAAAAGCGCAATGCTGAAGCCTCTAAAAAGCGTAATGCTGAAGCCCCTAAAAAGCACAATGATGTAGCCCCTAAAAAGCGCAATGATGCAGCCCCTAAAAAGCGCAATGATGTAGCCCCTAAAAAGCGCAATGCTGAAGCCTCTAAAAAGCGTAATGCTGAAGCCCCTAAAAAGCACAATGATGTAGCCCCTAAAAAGCGCAATGATGTAGCCCCTAAAAAGCGCAATGATGTAGCCCCTAAAAAGCACAATGATGTAGCCCCTAAAAAGCGCAATGATGTAGCCCCTAAAAAGCGCAATGATGTAGCCCCTAAAAAGCGTAATGCTGAAGCCCCTAAAAAGCGTAATGCTGAAGCCCCTAAAAAGCGTAATGCTGAAGC
>NZ_JBHIOI010000063.1:0-4195 GCF_042195415.1 Bartonella sp. CE47NXGY
TGAGTGGGGATGCTTTGGACAAGTGTAATCAAGAATTTGACCAAATAGCAGGAAGTCCACAGGTAGAGACTCCCTTTGGTTTACAGAGTCACATTATACAAAAAAAACGCAATAAAGTCAATATGTTGTTTGCAATTATTTTATATGAATCCACTCAAGAATCCATCTTTTTATACGTGATTCATTTGATCATTTTTTATATAAGATTGCCATGTATGAATAGACCATAAAAAGCAAATCATGACGTGAATATTATAACGCATGTGTGTATTCAAATAAAATGAAAAGCCGATATCATTCATAACAGTTTATAAATTTTATGATATGTTTTTATCACTCAAAATCGCATTGTTTAAAATTTAGTTGTTTGGAATTATCGATAACATACGTTTAAAGATCACATCTTGTTTTAATGATTGGATTGTTAATCGCATGATAAAAACATAAAATTACAGTTTTCAAAATTGAGAAGCGTAAAATCTAAAAATGCTATAGCAATATCTTATTACCTATAGAGGGTAATCGTTTGAAACTGTTATAAGATAAATTGTACCAAAAGATACGCATTTATAGAAAATAGAGATCATATAATTTTTCCCAAAATTGGGAAAAACCTCTAAAATGGCATTAAAGAAATTAACTGTTTGAACCTGTCATAAGCTTATAGGTTTAATTTAAAAAATTGCATAAAAGGATTAAGGATAAAATCGCTTTTAAAACGCTTACTAAAAGTTAAAAAAACGATAAAGAGGTATTTTATATCTTATGAAATGAAAAGCCTTTTAATGAATAGATTGCAGACTAGTTTTTAAGAACGGAATTATTCGCTTCCACAAAAAAATGGAGGCGGGTAATACCATAGCAGTAAAATACTATTTTACCTTAGATATGGTACTAAAAAACGTTTTAAAAGTTACCATTTAAAAGTACAGAGCACAAATATAGAGCGATTAATTTGCAAAGAAGTTCTGTTTAAAAGAAACTTATGAAAGCCTTTCTAAATGAACGTTTAAACATTTGAAACAGATGTTTATAACAGTTTTTAAAGCCTTGCGTTTGATAAAAGCGGTTATTTATTTGTCTTATGAGAGATTGTTTTGAAAACCAATACTCGTAAATGTAAAAAACGAGTTTTGTTAAAGCTAACAAGCGTTTTGATTTTATAGAATGCGTTATGTGAATTCACTCAGCTCGATTTTGAGCTTAGTATATTGAAACGTTTTAAAAGAAGCATCATGATCATGGGCTTTGTTTTCAATGAATCTCTTTAAAAGATAAAGACGTTATGATTAATACGTTTGAGAGAAACAAAAAGCATTTATAGGCTCTCCCATTCAAAAGAGTGATTAAAGATCATACGCATCATTTACATTCCTTTTGATAAGTTTTCATATCTCAATAGAGCGCTTGCAATATAATACGTTTTGTATATATGCATTCATTACTCCATTGTGGATGATTATTTTTCTATCATTATAATCGTTATTTGAAAGCCGCGTCATATCACTTGACACGGCTTTTTTTATGAATGCTATCTTTTATGAGATGTTTATAGCAATGCATTTTATATGCGTTTATACACCATAAAGAAGGCACGTCCCCCACGCCGTTCTTTATTCTGTTTTATCAGTTATACTGATAACATTATCCCTTTCATACACCTCACAATTTTTTGGAACCAACCTTACTTTGCTTTTTTTATTGATTTTTGCATTGCCATAAACACGCCCCCAGATCGTTGCACAATATGAGATTTTAGCATTGCCATAAACAGAGCCATAAATCTCACAAGAGCCACTCACACAAGCATTTCCATAAACCTTGCCATAAATTTTAGCACGACCATTAATAACAGCATAATTATAAATTTTTGCATGGCTATAAATGCAAGCAGAGCCACAAACCTTGGCATGACCATAAACGCGTGCATAACTAAAAACCGTAGCATCATAAGAAACATGCGCATGATCATAAATATGAGCATCAGCAAGAATGCGGGCACTACCATTCACATGAGCATTACCATAAATATTGCCATAAACATGAGCATTGCCATAGACAAAAGCATGGTCATAAATTTTTGCATATTGAGAGATAAAAGCTTTTCCATAGACCTCAGCATTGCCATAAACTTGACCACAGACTTGAGAAAAATGGCGTATTTTTGCATTTTCATACACTCTTGCATGACCATAGACACAAGCCTCATCATACACCCAGCAATTACCATCATGGGATAGGTTAACTTCCTTTTCAATAAAGCCGCCTAAAGACCCCGCCTTTACATCATCAAAATCTTTTAAAGCTTTAATGCGATAAAGGTTTATAATATTTCGAGTAAGAGCATGTTTGATTTTTTTGATTTCACTGGTTAATTCGTATTTTTTGCACATAGAGATACCCTCACAATTTAATGTGATAAACATTTGATAAAATTTGGAATGGGAAAATTTGAAAGAGGGGCGCCCCCGCCGCGCCCGCGCGTCTTTACGCAGCGTTATTTTCAATAATCTTTACAACGGTATCGTTTTCATAAACCTCACAATTTATGGGAAACCAATATAAATCACTATCTCTTTTTAATCTTGCATTACCATAGACATTACCTCTAATCACGAAATAACCAGAGATTTTCGCATTACCATAAACAGAGCCATAAACATCAGTATGACAGCCCACGCTAGCATTCCCATAAACCTTGCCATAAATTTTAGCAGCGCCACTGATAACAGCATGATCATAAACTACCGTCTTGCTATGAATACGAGCATTTCCTGATAATTTTGCATTGCCATAAACCCGCGCCTGATGATAAACCCAAGCATTATAAGAAAGATGCGCATTGTCATAAACATGAGCATTTGCATAAACGCGGGCACGATTACAGACATGGGCATTGCCATAAACACTACCCATTATAATAGCATTATTAAAAACCTTGGCATTTTCATAAATATGGGCAGGATTTAAAACAAGAGCATTATCATAGATCCAGCAATTGCCATCATGAGAGAGGTTACTTTCATTTTCAATAAAACCACCCAAGGCACCAGCCTTAACATCGTCAAAATCCCTTAATGCTTGGATGCGATAAAGAGTTTGATTATTAAATACACGTGTCTCATTTGTGAGTGCAAACTTTTTTTGCATAGCACAATTCCTTTATAAAAAGATTTGAATTTTAGAATGAAATGTTTAAAGGGGGGCGCCCCCGCCGCGCCCGCGCGTCATTTACACAGTTGTAAAAATAATATCACCAGTGATAACAGATTCTTTATAATTGCCACCAATTTTGGTATCACCACCAATCTCAGTATAGCCAATTACCTTGGCATTGCCATAGACATGAGCATCACCATGGACCTTGCCATAAATTTTTGCATTGTCATAAATGCGAGCATCATCATAAACTTCGGCATTATCAGAAATTAAAGCATTATTGGAAACCCAAGCGCCACCATAAACCTTGCCATAAACCTTGGCATTGTCATAAACGCAGCCCCTATCATAAACATGGGCATAACCAGTCACTATAGCATTCCCATAAACCTTGGCTTCTCTATTGACCATAGCAGCGCCACAAACATGGGCATTATCGCAAACCCTAGCATTATCAAAAACTATAGCATTTTCATAAACATGGGCATTATCATAAACCTGAGAGGTTCCTAAAACACGTGCTTTATCATAAACCTCAGCATTGCCATAAATTCTAGTTTTATCAAGAAACTTGCCATAAATAGTGTCATAAATTTTTGCATTTCCATACACTTTAGCATGTCCAAAAATATCACCATAAACCAATGCGTTCTCATATACTTGCGCATTGCCATAAACCTCAGCTCTAATATGCACGCTAGCATTGCCATAGACCCTTGCATTTTCATAAATTTTTGCAGATCCAGTAATTTTTGCATTATCCGAAACATGGGCATTATCGTAAATACGAGCATCACCATAAACCATGGCATTGCCACCGACCCAACAATCACCATTATGAGCTAAATTTGCAACCTTATGTATAAAACCGCCTAAATCACCAGCTTTTATATTAGCAAAATCCCTTAAAGCCCGAATGCGATAAAGAGTATAATCACCAACCTCTATTGTCTCACCTGTAAATTCGTATTTTTTTGCAGGCTCTTGTTGATTAGCAAGCGCGGTTTCATTTGAAATAGAAGAGATAATGGGGGTG
>NZ_JBHIOI010000064.1:0-4076 GCF_042195415.1 Bartonella sp. CE47NXGY
GAACGTTGGCTGGAACAAGACAATAGCGGCTGGAATAGGTTGAATATGCTTATGAACGCCGGTCATGGCTTTGCAAGGAATTACGGCACGACAACGAATAATGTGTCAGAATCTAAGATGCATGGTAACGACCCTTGGAAGAACGCTATAGGGATTTTAGCTAGTATTGCTAATTTTGCAGGAAAAAAGTGAGGTAGTTATGCAAAATAGTAACGATAACATGTTATCAAGACTTCTTAAGTCTATGCATGTAATGAGCCAATATGTACCACGTATACGTTTCAACGATCTAGAAGACGCCAAACAACAGGCAAATAATTTACCTTATTTAACCCCTTCTTCCCCTATAGCAACTTTTGGTTCACAATCAAATCCTTTAGGTTTAGCTAAAAATACTTCACCTTTACCAGATGTAAGTTCGTCTTTAAGATCGGCAGGCAGAAAACCGTATGTACCGTCTTTAGTCCCTTCTTTACCAGTAGCGACCTTTGGTTCACAACCAAATCCTTTAGGTATGGAACCTTTGCCTAATGCAATTGAAACTTCAGATTTGGCATCATTGAAACCAAAGCCGTCTCAATTACCAGAGCCTATTTCATCTGTAGAACCACAGAAGTCTGTACAGCCACAACAGAGTACTGTTCCTCACCAAGATACTGGTTCTCAACAGAGTTTTTGGGATTACTTGCGTAGTCCTGAGTTTTTACAAAGATTATCAGATTATGGGATTGGTTATGCATTATCAGATGGGACGATAGCACAAAGTTTAGCGAATGCAGCTATGAATCTTCGTCGTGGTGATATGGAAAGAGAAAAAAGAGGACAGGTTAATCAGACCGTCGAATACCTAAAATCTAAAGGGTACAGTGAAGAAGAAGCTGCTATTATGGCACGTAATCCGCAAATGCTTAGTGCGATGCTAACAGGTGGTGATACTCCTAAGTTACCTCTGGGGCATCAATGGTATATCAATCCGGAGACAGGTGAACGTGAAGCGAGACCGATTAAAGGATCTCTACAGGAATTGGAGTATAATCAGAAAAAACGAGACATAGAAGAGTGGGAAACAAATAAGAGAGAGTATGTGAAAGAAGTTGCATTAGAAATTGATAATACTATGGGTGCGGTTAATCATGCCATTAAACTTATAGAGAGTGATCCAGATTGGGTTGCTGGTAAAGGTGGTACGGTTACTCAAATTTTCCCAGGATCTGATGCCAAAACATTAAAATATCTATTTACTCAGATTCAAGGCGGTGTCTTTAAGCGAGTGATTGCATCAATCAAAAAACAAAGTAAGAATGGAACCGTAGGTGTTGGTCCATTATCTGAGAAAGAAAGCCAGTGGTTAGTATCATCTTATGGTACTTTAGATATTAGTGACAAGCCTGAAGTATTACATACAAGACTTTTAAATATTAAGAAGATGCTTGCACATTTTCAAGAATTTAATAATGAAGAAATTTATAGGTTATCACATGGATTGGAAGTAAAAGAGCGTAAAAAAGACCCTTCTCAATCTTTTACTAATGGGTTGGTGTCACAAGGAGGTAGTGAAAATATACCAAAGATGAGTTTAGAAGAGGCATCTATTAAGGATAACGTACTTTATTTTGTGGATAGTTCCAGTGGTGAATTTCTGGTTAAGGAGTAAATATTAATGGCCCCTTATAAGACTTCTGGTGCGATTAATTCTCAATATGTATATGCTAAGAATGGGACACGTTTTCGTGTAGTTGAAGATTCTGCTGAGATTGAAAAGATTATAAGATCAAATGCTAACAGTTCTTCTTCATCTTCTCCTCGATATGTATACGCTAAGAACGGAACACGTTTCCGCGTAGTTGAAGATCCCGCTGAGATTGCGAAGCTATCTAATCAATCAACTACAACAGATGATTTCTCATTTGATGATAAAGATCTTACGGTGTTGGATGCTGTTATGAGGAATAGCGCGTCTGGTGCGACGGCAGATTATTTTGACGAGATGAAAGCAGCCAATGAAGCGGGTTTTATAGATTATTGGCGTGGTGATAAGAAAGCAGAGGAGATATATAATAGACGGGTAGCTAAGGAGCGCGCTTACCAAAAAGCCTTGCAAGAGAAATATCCTATTTGGTCTTCTATTGCTTATGCTGCTGGTTCACTTGTACCGACAGGACTCTCACTTTTTGTGCCTCCATTAAGGGCTTTGGCTCTTGCAAAGCATATGTCAACACTTGGAAATATTGGTAAGGCGATGATGTTCGGGGCAGGTTCAGGAGCTTTACATGGCTCTGGAGCAGGAGAGGGTCTTTCTGGTCGTCTTATATCGGCAGGGTTTGGTGGTGGTATTGGAACAGTAGCTGGTCCTATTGGTTCTCTTGCCGGTACAGTTGCTTCTTGGGGTACAAAAAAAATGGCAAGGGGATTGCAACATGTTCCCTATATTCCCTTTATGAAAGGAGGGCGTTTTAATCCTGCTCATAAGGAAGTTCAAACTAAAGTAGTCAGAGAAGTTGCAAAAACATTATATGATGATGGTGTTGAGAATGTTGCTGAACATCTTGCAAATGCACCACGCCATGCATTTTTGACAGATATTAGTCCGAATTTAGAAGTATTGCTTGCGAATATGGGGACAACAAATACGCGTGTTTCTGAACTTTTGAAAAGAGCCCATGAAGGACGGATGCAGGGAGCAGTTCAGCGCCTTGGTCAATCGGCAGATGAAAACATTACCCCTCTCCAAGATACGAAAGTTTTAAAAAGGTTGCTTAAAGAGCAAGGGGAAGAAGCACATGGTTCTCTCTATGCACAAGCCTATCGTACTCCAATAGAAAAAAGATATTATCCAGCTCTTAATAGGCTTTTTAAACAAGAAGGATTTCAAGACGCTCTTAAGCACGCTGTCAAAAAGTTAGAAAGAGACCCCCGCACAGCAATACCTCAACGATTCTATGCAAAAGAGTTTAGCCATATCAATTATAAACCTACAATGGAGTTACTAGATCGAAGCAAGAAATCCCTTGATGTTTTAATCAGAATGAATCGAAAGCTTGGTGATGAAGAAGGGGCTTCTACATATCAAATTTTGAAGAACAATTTGGTAAAAATAACGGATAAAATTTCCCCTACTTATAAAGCAGCTCGGGGTAGCGCAGCAAAATACAAAGGCTTTGCAGAAGCTATAAGCCAAGGCAAAAAAATTGCAGAAAGAGATGTATCTGGAGAGGGGATTGCAGAAGGTCTTCGTAAAGGAGCAATGCCTAGTGGTCTCAATACTTATCATGTAGGGATGAGAGACTATATTGATGATCTATTAAAAGGTTCGCGTCCTATTAATAGCCTTTCAAATATTTTACAAACGGGTAGCATGTCAGATAATCTAAGCAGATCTTTAAGCTCTAAAAACATTCATGCGTTTAGAAAAGCTGTAGAGGGTGAAAGGTTCTATGAAGATGCGGCGAAAAGAGCACTGAAACCGTTTCAAGGAACGCCTGAACATAATTATTTAACAGGTGTTAATATACCGTATGGAAAAACTAGTGCAGCACATGCAGGGGCAAAAATTATACAAAATATTTTATCTGATACGATTAGAAAATTGCCACAAAAAGAAAGGCAAATACTTGAACGTGATATAGCGAAATTAGCAACTTTTGGCGTTAAAGGTATGAACCAGAAGGAAGTTGCTCAAATGTTACAAAGATTTATACAATTACATAAAGCAGGAATTGGTAGTGACCATTTTTGGCATTTCATTTCTTCGGCAGCGTTAGGAGAAGCGGGAAGATTTTTAAGGAGTAAGGGTTAATGACCCGTTCTAGTCCTTCAGTCGATCAAGCGATCCGTCAAGCAGCAGCGCGATATGGCTTACCAGAAAGCTATTTATACCGTGTTGCGCAAGTGGAAAGTGGAGGCAATCCGAATGCAAGGAATCCCCGTTCTTCTGCGGGTGGGTTGTATCAATTTATAGACAGCACCGCCAAGCAATATGGTTTGCAAGACCGTTTTGACCCCATGCAAGCGGCAGATGCCATGGGGCGGTTGACGCTTGATAATCGCAATCATTTAAGCCGCCTTTTGGGAAGAGC
>NZ_JBHIOI010000065.1:0-4055 GCF_042195415.1 Bartonella sp. CE47NXGY
CTCTACACGATGCTTATCGTCGACCACGACCGTAATGCATGGGTAAAACCGGAGGTCTATAGCTATCCGCTTTACATCTGTACACGCCCTGAAATGCTGTTTAAAGCAGTGATTGGAGCGAAATAACATGCGGTGGAACGGGCTGCTAAACCAAATGGTTAAAGATGTGCGCAACACTTTTGGGCAGCCCATCATCTACACGCGAAAGGACAATCAACAATCGTTTCAAATTACAGCGATTTACGGCATTAAACATTCGGAATCGGAGGCTGGTGGCAGAATCCCCACGACAATCGCAAAAAAGGAACTTGATCTTTGTATCAATGATATCGGGGGAATACCACCAAAACCTCAAGATAGTATTGTGATCATCTCTCCTGAAAATAACAAAGCCCCCTCTTCTCAAGAGCACTTCACTGTTACAGATGTCCAAGCCTCAGAATCCGGTATGTATAAACTTATCTTGCGAGAGATAAAGTAAAGATACGCTTATTTATTTTAAAAATATGAAGTCACCTATTGACAATACGGCAAAAATGTGTCTATTGTTGAGCTAGGTGCCTGAAAAACACCGAACGATAAGCGGATGGATTACCGAAATAATCTCCTCCCGCCGAAATTTAAAAACTTTGACTCATCACATGCTTTGTAGCATATAGTGGTTTTGTCGGGTGTGGTTACACTATACAATACCTTTGCGGGGAAAGTGTAACGACGGACTTATCGCCGTGTTTTTCAGCGCCCGGCACTCTCTTTAGAGTGTCAATGAAAAACATCTAACGATAAGGAGTTCTCATGAACACTCTTATTCCAATATTGGAACAAACAATTGATCAGGAAACTGTTCAAACTGTTAACGCGCGTGATTTGCATGCGTTTTTGGAAATAAAGTCTGAATTTAGAAATTGGATTAAAAATCGCATTAAAGAATGTAAATTTCAGGAAAATATAAACTTTATAACTGCGGTAAATTTTTACCGGGGTGGAAAAATAAAAGAATACCACATTACATTAGACATGGCTAAACATCTTTCGATGATAGAGCGTAATGACAAAGGACATGAAGCACGTCAATACTTTATCAAATGTGAACGGCTTTTGAAGCAAGTAACAACCCCACAAGTTGACTACTCCAAACCCGAAGCATTACTTGGTGTTTTGAACCATTTACAAAGTCAAATTGAGCAGAAAGATCATGTTATTGCAGAATTAGCACCAAAAGCAGAGGCACTTGAGGGTCTAAAGCGTTCTGATGGTTTGTTCGGTCTTATCGAAGCAGCGAAGATGTTGGAGGTACGACCAAAGGATTTAACGGATTACTTGCGTAAACATGATTGGGTTTACCGGCGTGCTCCAGGAGCGCCTCTGTTACCTTATCAAGATAAGATCAAGAAAGGATTCATGGACTGTCCTGCTATCACCATTCAAAGACCGGATGGTACAGAAAAGGTGCTCCCTTCAACAAAAATCACATCTAGAGGATTAGCATGTTTGAGAGAACAAATCCATGGAGGTGTACAATGAAGATAGATACCAACTTCTTATGTGATTTGTGGATAGCATTATCTCAATTTTCTAATGATGAAAATGTGAGCGACAAAGATTGTAGTGCTCTGGTTCAAACTATGAATGCAATAGAAAAGGTTCTAGTTTTAAAACTTCAAAATGACGTGCCTAATATTACAAAGATTTTGGCAATTCTTACAGATTTTGGAGCTTCAGAGCTACCACATAGCATGGATTCTTTGTTGCGAGCTTACGAATCAGATTTAGAGAGCCCCATTAAAAAGGTTGCTTAATTTAAAAAATAGAACTCCCCTCCCTATCGTTAAAGGTGGGGAGGTAGTCAAGAGACTTCTTTAGGTAAGAACTCAAAATGAACGGGTTTAAAACTAGTTAAGTCATAATCTGTAAGATCTGCAGTATCAACAAAGTTTTCTGCTTCTTCATCCGTCTTAAAAACGGGCATTTGTTTTAATTTAGAGGTTTTCATAAAAATTAAATTTCTTTTGATGTGTATAGAATTTTAAAAGATTCAAAGTTTAGAAGAAATGTATCTGTTTAAACTCACACCATTTTCAGCGGCTTGTATTGCAAGTTTTCTATGGAGTTCTGGTGGTATTCTTAATTGAAACTTACCACTGTATTTACCATGTGACAAAGGCACAGGAACTTCTTCTCCATTATGTTGCATGTCCTCCACAACTTCTGAAACAAGGTCCATAATGCCTTTTAAAGCTTTCTCTGCTTGAGCATCTAACCATGAAAGGGATGGGAATTCTGCACACAATCCGACATATTCCTCATCTTCTTGCGACCACAAAACACGATATGTATAATGATTATTGTTCATGTTTCATCCTTTCTATCGCTTGTAAGACTTGTTTGACTTGATAAGCTTTTGCTTTGTTACCAGAATCTTTTTGAATATTCACACGAGGATCACCAAGCCACGGTGTTTTAAAAACAAAGTGGCTTGTACCATTGTTCCGTGGTTCTCCAAAGAAATAGACACATACAGCCAACAAATCTGAAAACTTAATGTTCTTTGGTGATGCTTTCATCAAGCTGATTATTTTTTCAACTTTATTACTCATAACCAATGATAGTATCATTATTAATCCTAGTCAATCATTTTATGCACTTAATTGAACAGGAGCCCCCATGCATCCGAGAGAGACGATAAGGGAAAGCTTTGTTGCGTTGATAAAGGCAGCAAAAACAGTGGCTGGTGATAATGTTTTCAATATGCGCGATTTCAATTTATTTATTGAAACAATGCCAGCTATTAATATCTCAACACAAAGTGAAACAATTGAAGATGGACATGATTTTGGCTTAAGGCGGCGTGTTTTAACGCTAGATGTTGAGTGCTATGCAACATGTGAAGATGGCGCACGCTTTGTTGACCAATTAGCATGGGAAGTTGAAGAGATTTTCTATGCCAATCCCAATCTTAACAACAGCGTTGAAACATGCCGCTTACAAAATATTGCTTTTGCCTTTGGCGATAATGGCGCCCTAGCACTCCATGGGGCGGTTTTAACCTTTGAGATTACTTATGTGACAAATATTCCCTCCCCTAATGAAGCAGAAGGCATTGCAACCGCAAAAATTATTGAACCTTTCCTAGGCTTTGAACCAAAAACAGGAGCAAAAAACAAAGACAAATATCATAAGGTTGGAGAGAAACATGCTTGAGCGGCGTGATAAAGAAATTACCGATTTAAAGAGACGTGTGGCAAATATGGTTGTGGTGGGTAAGATTAGCCATGTCGACCATAAAAATGCACGCTATCGGGTAAAAAGTGGCAATCTTGTGAGTGATTGGATTCCAGATACCCAAGCCCGCGCTGGTAAAACATGTTCTTATGAAGGGCGTGACATTGGAGAGCAAGTCATTGTTGTCTCATCATCAGGCGATTTATCACAAGGAGTGATTGTTGGTTCACTTCACACCGATGCTAATCAAGCAGCCGATAAGGGCAGCATTCACCGAACGATATACCCTGATGGAACCAGCCTTGAATATGATGATGAACAAAATACTTATGGAATTCATATCAAATCAGGTGGAAAATTTCTTCTCACGATTGCTGATGGTGTGTCACTAAAAGGTGATGGTGGCAAGCTAGAGCTTACCGCACCGGAAGGCATAAAGATTGTTTCAGAAAGCGATATAAATTTAAACGCAAAAGGCAACATCTCTTTGAAGGCAGGTGGTGGCATTTCACTGAATTCGAATGATAGTCTCTCTCTTTATTCTGGGAATAATGTTTCCATTCATTCAAGTGGACTAAAGCATAACGGCACCAATGTAGGAGCAACACATGTTCATGGCGGTGTTACTTCTGGTGGCTCTATGACAGGAGGTCCCAATTGAACAGTGGAATGGACCGTACAACAGGCAAACCATTGGTTGGCATAGAGCATTTGCGGCAATCGATTATTGATATCTTATCAACACGCATTGGCACACGTGTAATGCGGCGTGATTATGGTTCACGTGTTGCTGAACTCATTGATGCACCGGTTAATAATGCTTTTGCTGTTGC
>NZ_JBHIOI010000066.1:0-3945 GCF_042195415.1 Bartonella sp. CE47NXGY
TAATCGTGTTTTTAAGAAAGCTCTATTGGTATAGTTTTTGCTTATAAAAAAGGGTGTGAGGGGTAGCGTTTTTTTAAAAAGCATCACGGCGTTTGAAAGGGTCGTAATAGATTTCTGTTACACGAAATTTGCCTTCGAGGCGTTTACATTGGATGATGACATCAATCATCGAGATTAATAAGCCGCGGATATCATCGCGTGCTAAATTACCACCACCGTCACTTTCTTTGACAAGAAGGGTCATTTGTTCAAAGGCTGCAAGGGCTGTTGAGGCGTGGACGGTGGTAATGGAGCCGGGGTGACCAGAATTGACATTACGGATATAGTAAAAGGCTGTACCATCACGCAGCTCTTGTAGAAGGATTCTGTCGGGGCGCATGCGTAAGCCTGATTCAAGCAGTTCTTTTGCGCCTGCTTTTGCTAAGCCTTGGTTATCTTTTGAATAAAAGAGCTGCACTTTGTTGGCGTGCGGAACGACAAGTTCTGGTGTGTCTTCAATGGTGAGAATTCGTTCATAGTCAGGGATTTTTGCAATCAAAGCTTTGGAGAGGGTTGTTTTACCAGAACCGGTTTTGCCCGATATTAAGATATTTTGTTGTGTAATAACGGCTTTTTCTAAAAAGGTGCAAAAGTCTTTGGCGATAAAGAGATCTGTTAGCTCTTTGTCTGTGTCAGAGAGTTCGGATAATCGTTCTGTCATTTGTTGCGTGGGTGTGAAACTGGTGTTTTGGGCAACAGAAAAAAGATTGTTTTCATGTAAACTTTCAAGAGAAAAAGTGCGTGATGAAGGTTTACGAATGGTCATGCTAATGGTATTGGCTGCAACTGCTGGAGGCATAACAATTTGTATGCGTTCGTTGTTTGGCAGTGTTGCGGAGAGAACGGGGTTTTCTACACTGATTTTTTGTGTTGTGTAGGCAGCAACAACTTTTGCAATCCCTTCTAGTTCGCTGTAGGTTAGCTCTTTTAAGATGTGGGTTTGCCAACCATTGGGACCCTCAACGATTACTTCGCCAGGGCGATTGATGACAATTTCAAATAAATTGTCATTATTGAGGAAGTCATCTAAGATCTTTAATTTTGTTAAAACGATGGAGGCGCGTTCTGCATTTTTTGCTGATGGCATAATGTGACTTTATTGGCTTAATGAAAAAAGGAATAGCCGGGAGTAGAGCGGTTTCTTTTGCTCTTTACGACTAGTTTATAGACAGAGGAAAAATCGAGATCTTTTGCTACGAAAATGTTGACGAGTTCGCCTTGAAATTTTTCTAGGGTAGGAGGGATGTTGATTTGATTTTCAAGAGCAATACTGGCGGCCTCTTTTCCAGTGTTGTTTGCGCCTTCAAAACCGCCGCCTCCAGAGTTGTTTGAACCTTCTTTATTGGAATTGCCTACTATTTTATTTGTTAAAACTGTTGTGGCACCATCAATAACGGTGAGTAAAAGGGAAGAGCCAAAGCGTTCCCACCAATGGGTGTTGATGTTGCCATCAAAACCGGCTCTGCCTAAACTGTCGGTTGCGGGTGAGGCAAGGTCGATGATGACACCGGTTGGGGTTTTTGCTCTTGTCCAGAGTACAAAGAGGCGAGATTGACCTTGTTTTATCCCTCCGCGGTATTCGCCAATCACTTGGGTTCCTTTATCAAGCAAAACAACGCGCCCATTGTCAGAGAGGATATCACGGTTGATGATGCAGCTTGCAAAGCCTGGTTGCTCACTGTTTAATGCGGTTTCTAAGATACAGGGAATAGAGGTTCCCATGGCGATGATAAAGTTTCTATTGCCGATGAGTTTTGCTTTTGCTTTTGCTTCTTCTGTTTTGGTAGGCTTTAATAGGGTTGCAAAATTTTGTGTGTCTTGAAGGGCAGGAGAATTTTGCGCATTCGCGAGATTTTCAAGGGCATGGAATTTTTCAAAGGGGTTGAGAGTCGTGTTGACGATGTCTTTTAATTGAGATTTAGAGCCTTTGGCAAAAGCTAAAACAGGGGCACGTCTTGCGGCATCAAGTAATGGGTCATCTTTTTTGGGTTCTTGTGCGAGTGGTTGTGGGGGTGGTAAGGTTATTGGCGCTATGTTTGCACGCGGGTCAGAGGGCGCGAGCTCTAAAGGGGCGAGGGAATTGTGAAAGCTTTTTTCTTGTTTTTTATGAGCTTTTGCGGTGTCTTTTTGTTCTGTGGGGGTGGCTAAGATGTTCCAGAGCACATAGCCGCAGATTCCTATACAGGCTATTGCGACAACTATTTTTTTGCCAGCGGTTTTGGCGCTATTGTTTTTGCCATCCCCAATAGATCCGCGATCTTCGATGATTGGTTTATCACTCATGTGTTGTCCCCTTCAATTCCCGCTTATTTAAAGATCTGATGCAATTTTACGTTCAACAGATGGTGAGGTTGTTCCGGTATTTGGATTTGTGCCTTTTGGTTGATAGGCTTCGTTAAAGACGCATAGGACGTTTTTTCCCTGTCTTAGGGTGAAGCGTGCGCTAATGGCATGGACAATCACCATGTTGCCTCTCGTGGTTTTGGGAACCAGCGATTCTGTACCGTCATTGCTGACAATGTAAATGGCAGGGATTTCTTGGTTGTCTGGAAATGTAAATGTTGTTGTTTTGCCATTGTCATAAACGGAGGAGGGTTCAAGAGTGATAGAGCCCTGAGCGGTGTAAGCCCAATTGCGAGGTCCGTAGGTTTCAGAAGCGTTGAAGACATTATCGATACGCTGGGCTTGTTGTTTTTCTTGTCGCATAAGGGCTGCGAGTCTTCTTTGTTCTGCTTCTTCTTGTGGGTAGCGAAATTTCACAAGGAAATATGTTTCTTGTCCAGAGGAAATTTCTCCATCTTTGACCATCAGTTCAAATTGATAGGAGCGCTTTGAGCCATCAAGCTTTGTGGTGACGACTTGGAGATTGGTAATGGGTTGGACTTCCCGCGCTTTGAGGAAAAGAATATTGCCAGCGGGGGCGACTTCCCATGCAACGCTGTTGCCAATTGCCACATGGGCAATTTCTTCATTGGGAGAAAATTCTATTTGTACCGATGAGCGTATGGAGCCAATAATTTTTGTGACATTATAGGCATCATAGTTGATAAAGCGAATGCGGCTATCGCTTGGCGCACGAGTGGGAAAAATACTGGCATGGCTAGGCGTTAAAGAAAGGGTAATAGCGATGTTAAGAATGAGAAAAAGAATTTTTTTTGTCATGATCAGTTGACCACTTCCGGATCGGTTCTATATTCACTAACAATAAACCCTAGAGGATTTATCAAACGGTTTTGGACAGAGATAGGGGCATTGATATATTCAAAGGTAAGTGTTGCAACCCAGTGGGTGATGAATTCTTTGTTGTTCTCGTTATCACGGACGGTTTTATAATAGCGTACCTGTGCGACATCATCATTGATAAAGGAGATTGATTTTATTGTTATTGTAACGGCGGCGTGTTTATAGAGAATTTGAGGACTTTGGGGATTTCTTGCTCCATACCAGCTGGCAAATCTTTCCTGTTCTTCTGAAGAAGAGAGGAGGGAGACGGTTTGGAAGTTGTGTTGTGTTTCTTCTGTGGTGAAGCCTTCACGGGAGCGGACATATTTTGCAGCAAAGTAGCGTGTGATTGCTTCGTCGACATTGGTGGGACCTTCTTTTAAGGCTTCCACAACTTCGGTGATGCCGGTTGAATTGTCGACGCGGATGACAAAAGGTTCCACGGTTTTAAGGGGTGTGAGGGTGATGACCGCGAGAGAAGACAGTATTGCAACAGCAACGGCGATGCCGGCAATGGCAAGCGAGACGCGGGTGGTGCGGCGTGAGGCGAGCATGCGATCTTGATCGAACGAGCGTGCTTCAGCAATGTATTGTTCTATATCTTTTTCTTTCATGCTTTTTGCCCGCAATTTTTGTAAGATTTGATTTCTTCATCCGTTAATTTTTGTGCCAGAAGCATTTCCA
>NZ_JBHIOI010000067.1:0-3841 GCF_042195415.1 Bartonella sp. CE47NXGY
TTAACAGACGTGGTTTCATTTGAAATATTAGAGATAACGGGGGTGTTTTTTGATATATTTTTCATAATTAAAACCTTGATGTTAATATTGTTTTGAAATTGACACCCTTATAGGGCGCCGGGCGCTCAAAACACGGCATCAAGTCCGTTGCTACGCTTTTCTCATAAGAGTATTGTATGGCGTAACTACACCCGACATAATCATTATATGCTAATCATAACATAAAAGACAGTCAGTATTTAAAGAAATGGGAAAGGTTGTTTCGTAACCTACCCGCTTGATGTTTAAGTGTTTTGATCACTTGAATATTTATATAACAAAATACGTATTTATTGTCAAACAATATTTTATCTTTTTTGATATTTTTTTTAATACGTTATGTATTGATAATATCTTATGCTTATTAATTTCTTCTTTTATATTTATGTGCTTTTAAAGATATATTATAGGCTTTATGAAACGATTGCGTATTTTCTGAATCTATACATTGATAATATTTAGAAACGCTCTCATAGTGCGTATTTTTAACTTTATAACCTATCAGTTTTTTTCACTAAATGAATTTTAATTTTTTTGTGAATTTTTTTTATAACACATTTGCAACTTAACAGCTTTTCATAGAGATGGTCTTTATAACCAACCCTTTCATTTGCATTATGATTATAAAACCTTGCTGTTTTTATGCATTCTCTATAGCTGTTATATGCTTTATAGCCACCGCATCATTTTTCATTTTCATAAGAGAAACGATAAATAGGATAATTACGATTTATAGACTGTTATGAAAACATCTCAATAGAAACTGATAATTATAGAGATGAGCAAAATCTCTTTTAATAGACCGTGTCAGTGTTGTCAGTTCCTTTTAAGACCCTCTATTATTTTTTTTTATGAGTAAAAATTAAAAACATTATATTTCAATAGTTTAATATCTTTAAAACATAACCCATATCAAGAGTACAATCTTGAAAGATAACCAATGATGTGAATTGATTAAAACCTGTCAGTTATGTGTCAGTAAATTGAACTGACAAAATAGATTATTTTAGTGAGTGATTAAAACGTGCTTTATGAAAAGCATATGCTCCTTTAAAGCCTTTTCAAAAGATAGTTTGTAACGCATAAGAAGTACTATCAAGACCATTATGGTTATGAGTTTTGAAGATTTTGAGTATTTTGAGGGTTCCTTTTACGCCCCTTTATATATTATTTTTCAATCAAAAAATAAAAGTTATTATATTTCAATATGTTAATGCTTTAAATAAACAACCTATATTACACACAACACGTAAATACAATCTGTAATATATATAAAAAGGGGTTTTGAAGGTATTTTGAGGGTTTGAGAAACCTTCAAAACCTATAAGTAATATAAGAAAATGAATATACATAACTCTCTTTAAACAAAGCTATCATTTTAGATTACGGTATAATCTTTTAAAGGCAATGTAAAAAAATTTAATTCACTTTAGATAGGGTTTCTTAAAAGTCTTAAAGGCAATCCAAATAAGAGTATCTAAAAGTGCAAATGATTTCTTTTTAGAATAACGCATATAAGCACTCTTTTTAAAGATTGTATCTAATCAACTTAACAAAAGAGGTATAGATTATGGTTATAAGCTCTATACCCTTTATGAGTTATCATACCCATTATGTGAACATGCTTTATAAGTTATTCAGTTTCTCTTAGTTCTAATTTTGGTAAGTTCTTAACGATTTTCATTGTTTCTAGACTTACTGTAATAACCCTTTGAAATAACTCTAGAGGGTAAGCAGGGTTACCAATGGTTTCAACAGCATAGCGATTGGCATCATTCACAATGCCACTATTTTTATCAGTCTTGACACATTGACGTTCCATAACCCATTCAAGAGCGGGTTTACCATTAACGATATACTCATAAGCTTCAAGAGGAATATCTGTCATGATGATATTGCTGTTATAAAAAACAGTCGATTTATCCTTTTCCTTACTATTCCCAGAAAATTTCATTTCAGTCACGTAATAGAATTTTTCGGGATTAGAGATCTCTGTTTGTTTTGGATTACCCTTTTTAAAGGTCACTGGATAAGGCTCTACAGTTTCATAATTCACGTGCAAATGCCCTAGTTCACGTCCAGCATTAACAAACTTCCAAAAATCTTCAGCGCTTTTTACACAAGGGATGCGAGGCAACTCTTTAGAGAGGTTATCAGCATAACGGGCACGATAATCTTCTGAGTGAAGTAGACCGTATACGTAATAAAAGATATCTTCTTTTATTATAGTCTCATTAGGATAAGCAGCTTTAAAATGCGCTAGTCCCTCATCCGTAATGGCATCACTCCTCTGTAAATCAGCTGTTTTGCTGTCTTCTGTAGAATCCGTAAATAAATGAGTTTGTTTCTTGTTTCTATCTTTTGAGACCGTAGTATCTTCGTAAATATAGCGTGGAAAGCATTGTCCATTTTCTATCACCTGAACATCGGGCAGAGCCGTAGTCATAAGCACAGAAAAGCCTCCCATTGCTCCTATACCTGTAACTTGAATTACTTTATTTCCAATCATTCCCCCTATCGGAAATATACGCGGCATTTGATAGACTCTATGGTTAAAAATACGACTATAGTAAAGCCATTGCTTCGTAAAAGGACGATATAGGCTTTGAATAAGACATTTATCTTCAAATTCAAAAACCTTTCCTCTTACAAACTCTTCTTTCAGACTACTACTCCAACAAATTTTTGTAGCATCAACACTAACAAAATCGTTTACAGCATTTGCACGTAACTTACGGTCAGCATGCGGATAGACATTATTAAAACGTTCCACTTCGCTATTATAGAAAGCAATCATATAACTCATGTTTTTTGCTAAAACTTCACGATTTGAGTTATATGCCCAAGCATCACGATTAGTTTGTATACCACACGAAAAAGTTTCAAAGAGCTTTTTCTTATTATTACCTTTCTTAACACCTATGGCTAAAAATGCTTTAAAATTGTCATCACGTTGATTTATCCAATCACCGTGCTTATCTGGTATAATGATTTGCCAACCTTGTTTACTCCGTGTAATACCATTAATGCTTCCAAGGGATTCAATCATTGTAAGCTTTTCTTGCCTCGTGAGATAGTCTCCAATATCACGAAAATATATCTTACCACGCTGTTGTGCATTTGGATTTTTTACGAGAATGGAAATCGCTATAGGGGCTCGAGATCCAGAACCAAAAATTTTACCACCTTCTTTTCGAGAAAGTTCTCCAGAAGTTCGTTGGTTACCCCGTAAATGGAAAATATAAAGGCTGCTAAATTCCTCAACGAGGCACTTTCGTAGACTGTCCGTAGAACTTCCATTAATAAAACCGGCATTTGTGACAAATCCGATTATCCCAGCATTATCAATACGGTCACTTGCCCAGCGAATAGCACGAATATAGCTATCATAAATTGCTTGCATATTGGTTGCTTTTGAATGAGCAGCATAAGTTTCACTAATACGTTTATCTAAAATCGGATAGGGTGTGTTTTTTGCATTATCATTTTCGTTTTTTTGCTTTGTTGAATAAGGAGGATTGCCGAAGATAACTTCAATATTGAGGTTTTTCTGAAGTTCTAAATATTCACTGTTTTTCTCTAGTAAACCTCTCATCAGATCTTGTTTTTCAAGCATCCGGAATGTATCGGTTAAACCAATATGTTTGAAAGGAATATACTCTCCTTTCTTCAAACTATGATAAGTCGATTCAATATTAATGGCAGCTATGTAATAAGCCAGTAAAACAATCTCATTGGCATGGATATCATGACGGAATTTGTATTCCATATCCTCTGGTTTTATGAGATTTGATTGTAAAAG
>NZ_JBHIOI010000068.1:0-3728 GCF_042195415.1 Bartonella sp. CE47NXGY
TTCACAAGCATATCCGTAAAACTGCCGTTGACAACCGCAACATCTGGTCTGTAATCAGCGATTGGAAAATAAACCATTTTAGAAATCCGTTGGAATTATTCGAGTGACGTTATGACGTTTGGACGTCTCTGCACGCAATTCATGCAATTGCTCGTTAAAGTCATTGTAAGCAGCGGCTGCACAATCGGGTTCTTTAAGGATATTCTTGTACAGTTCATATTTTGCACGCGCCTTGATCAAGTCAAACCCATAGATAAACCATGGATGTTCTTCATCAACACTCTCTATCTCTGATAAACGCAATGGAGAGAGAATGAGTTGAATCTGATAGGCTCTATCCGGTGTGGGATAAAGATGTAATTTCCTATCAAAATAACTGTAACAAACCGGCGTCCCTTGCTGCTCTGATGACAACGAAGGCTCTAGAGCAAAAGGACTTCGCCGCTCCAATTCAAGCTTATGATCTTGACCAGAACTCAGATAAACATTTTTGATTTTCACAGCTGTTTCAAGATGGCGGGTATCGCTTGCATCATAAGCACCCTGCCCCGCCCGTGTTTGAAACGTAACATCACGGCTTTCGTTAAAGTAAAAACTTTCCCTCTCACAAAAACGAATAGCAGCAAAAATACTTTCTTGGATTTGCGCTACATACTCATCTGTGATGTCATCAATCTCATCTTGGATAACCGACACCAAGTGCGAAAGCGTTTTTCTATGACGATAAACATCCTGTTTCGCTGGTATTGGTCCCCCCGTCTTAACCCGAATATAATGACGCGTCATCAGACTTCTCTTAACAATTGGTCACAAATTCAACGACTATACTTGCTTGACCTGCTTGGACTGTCTTATCAGCTTTAGCATAGAGAGTAAGTTCTTCATCATAAGGGACAAATTCCTTTTGATTGCTAGGCTTAACTTCTTTGACTGCCTGCTGTTTGATTTCTGCTTCACCAAATTCAGTTCCTCCAGCAGTACTGCCTATTTTAACCTTCGTGTCCGAAAATGCTGTCTTGACATACACTTTAATTGAAGTAATCAAAGCACCACGAGGGAGGGTGCCTATCTTCATCACCTTTTCTTTATCTTCATAGCTAAAATTAAGACGCAAAAAGCTTACCTGCTGCGTATGAAGATTTCTCCCTTGCAAGGGCTGTGGTAAATAATCTGCCATGTCTTATCCCCTCAATGATTTGTCACAAATTGCACGACCACAACACACTCACCAGCATCGGTGGTTTTGTCTCGTGTTGCATAAAGGGTCATCTCCTTATCATCTGCAACAAAAGACTTTTGGTCTGTTGGCGTAAAATCTTGCGTGCCTTGGGCTTTGATATCTTTTTCGCCAAACTCATTGCCGCCATAGGTGCTGCCAATCTTCAATTTCGTCTCAGAAAACGCTGTCTTCACAAACGCTTTTATCGAGGTAATTAAAGCACCACGGGGTAATATCCCGATTTTTTCTGTGAGATGTTTCTCTTTATGTAAGATATTCAAACGTAAGAAACTTACCTGTTGGGTATGTAGATTTCTGCCCTGTAATGGAGGGGGTAATTGATCTGCCATGTCTTGTTTTCCTCCTTAATGATTACGCTGCTGCTTCACCGCTGTAGGTAGGAATAACAATCGTTCCAAAATCTTGCGCTGTTTGTGCACTATTGGGCATTTGGAAACGAGTTTTCTTCATTCCTATCAAAGTCTTGGCGGCAACACCAAATTCACGTTCATAATCAAAATATTCTTCTTTGAGGGTGTAATTTGTTGCACTATGATTTTTCCCAAAACCTATAATCGCACTCTGCGCTCCTAAGAACACCGCACGACGCACACTTTTTACCGCTGTATTATTTGTCGAGTTAACACCATGGGTAACATGAATAGCTTCGCGTAAAACAACACCATTATACATTCCAAGAGAACCATCAAAGATTGGGTTCTTTGCACGAGAAGTCGCATAAACAGATTTTTGGATATCTAACCACTCACCAGCGGCTGTATTGGTACGCAATTGCATCACTTGTGTTGGGTGCAAATAGAGAACGTAAACATCATCACCGTTAACATGGACGGGAGAAATTTGCGGATTGGCAAGTTTGGCTTGTTTAACCGCTTCATCAATAAGCTTCAAACTAAAGCTATGTTTGGCTTTATCATTAAGATCTTCATCCTTGGTTTTCCCATCGGGGCGGATAATACGTTCACTGCTTGGTGCCATGATTTCATTAAAGCCATAATGAACCGGTTTAATGTACACTTCTCGACCATCAACGCTAATCGTACGGGCTGTATAACCACATACCTGCAAAAAGAACATGATGCTTAAACGATTGGCATACCAGCGAACCAAGCCTTCTTTCGCTTTCTTACGTAAATTCGGGAGGATTCTCTGTTGATCAATCGAGTCATCATTGGCAACACGCGCCGCATGTAAAAGCTCGTTAATCACCAACCGATCATTCATAAATTGAAGCGCTTCTTCATTGCCTTCTAAGGTTTCGCCTTGCGTGACACCATCTCCAAACAGATTGACTAGCAAACTGAACGTAACACTATCCCCTGCACTCTTATGGGTTTCGTTGTAAAGCTGGATAATGCTGTTTGAACTTTTGCCAATAAGAGGGGCAATTTTTGTCGCTTTCAAAACTTCATTGCTTAATTTCTGTGACCACAATTTCACCGATTGCGGATCATGGGTTCCTATATGTGTTGTTGCCATTGATTTCACCTTTCTTTGCTGTAAAAAAACCGGCTTAAAGCCGGTAGAAAACCCGCATCAAGGCGGATTATGTTGTAAAACTGATTGCCTAATCAGGGTCTGCACCCATTATTTCATAAAAACGGGCTTCATTTTTCGGATTGGAGATCCATGCGTTGAATTCTTTCTCTGACATATTGGCAAGGGTGTCTTTTGTCATAGGACCTGTCATGCCTCCTCCACCAGATGCCGTTAAGGTTCGCGCAGAATTCTGCCGACTTTGAAGTTCTGCAACCTGATTATTCACTTGCACTGCTTGGTTCTGATAGCCAAGGTTTTGCGCTATCCTATAAAGCTCTTCTGCTGGATTACCCCCCTTTTGGGCGCAAGTCGCTACAATCGTACGCAATTCATCCCCTATAATCGCATCTATCGTGCTCCGTTGCGCATAAGTCGGATAAACAGATGACCAAGCACTTAATTGCTTTGCACGCGTCTCATAAAGATAATCCGCCGCCGCATCAAAATCACTGTATTTATCTTTAATTGATGTAACAGAACTTTCTAAAAACTGGTTCAAATGATCATTAAATTCGTGGGATTCAATGGCTTGCCTTTGAACATCCTGCTGTGCCCTAATATACGCATCTTGCTTTTGAATCTTATCTAACATCCACGTTAATACGCTAATTGGGTCCTCACGTAGGTCTGGGGGCGCACCTTCTCCTTCAACCATTGGTGGCTGGGCTTGAGATTCATAAAACTTGACAAGCGCTTCACGGGCTTGTTTGGCTTGTTGTTCTGCATGTTGCCGATCTATAGGAACGATTTCTGAAGGCTTGTCAACGGGCTCTGCAACCGGTTCTGGAGGTGTCGCATCATTATTCTCAACCGTCTCGACCTCATAATCGTTCTCAAAAGAGCTCTCATCATCAAATACCGGTGCACCAACCCTGTAATCTTCATTCATAGCTTCGTTCATTTCTGCATTCATTCTCTAACCTCTCTCAAATGCTTCTTCCTCTGTATG
>NZ_JBHIOI010000069.1:0-1600 GCF_042195415.1 Bartonella sp. CE47NXGY
TTTTTAATGGGGGATTTTGTTTTTTAATGGGAGTTTACGCGACTCACATAAAACAGAATGTTCTAAATAGAATATATTTGTGTTGCACATTTACCTACTTGTTTAAAAACATTATGTGATCTTATCATCACAATTATATTGGTGATTGGAGATATTGGTAAATCTGATAATGGAGAAATCTCTTGTGAAGTGGATAAGCCCTTCTTTAAATTCTCATAAGGGGAAAGCCAGCACTATCATACTATTCTCACCTCATGTGATGATAGCCTTTGGCTCTTGAGCGTGTTCATAAGAGGCATTTTGATTCTTTATCTTTGAAATCTTTGAAGTGCTTTATTTCATATGTCTCTTATGTTTGTAATGTGGAAAAGACAAGGTGTTGATTGATGCAACATGAAATAAATTTAAAATGAGAGAATCCCTATGATATCTGCGTCTCTTAATTTTATATGGATAACGGGTTTTAATATGGATAACGGGATATGATGATTATAAATCAATATGTTGTCGTGATACATCAACCTGTTGGGGGGCGATAAAGAAAGTTATCCAATAGTTAAGTCATTCTGTTATGCCGTAAAACACGGTCATTTGAGGTTTGGTGATATGAAGCAAGCTTCCTTGGATATGTTTTAAGTGTTTTTTTAAGGGCGTGGTGAATCTTTAAGACAGAGCAAGATTCTGTTGCGCCTTGAGTTTAGCGGAAAAACCTGAATAGAAGCCAAGAGGGAATGGCAAACCAAGAGGGAAGTGTATCCAAGCTGTTTGTAAATCAGATTGAGTTAAGAATCTGTGTTCTTTAAGAATGGAACGCAAGTCAATTTGACAAAAGAATGATCTATTTTGCGGGTAAACCTTATGGAGGAATTATCACAAAGCTCATAAGGAAGTGATTTAAGACAATACAGTTATAAAAAGTACAGTCATAAAAAAAAGTCCTCCGTCGCAATCAGAGGACCAAAAAGCAGGAGAATTTTAACATTGACTCGCAGGACGTGTCAAAAAAGAATAAATTTAAAAGGCCGTACTAAATACAAAAAAATCATACTTAAAGAACCTACCATATTATGGTTAGCAGAGAATTGAAAAAATAGCAATATAAAAAATACTTTTTACAAAAAATTTTGTCATTTTGCATTAAAACTTAATACTTTTTTCAATTGAATATTTGTTTTAAGACTCGATATTAATTAAACTATATTTAAAAATATTATTATACATGCAAGCATCTTGAGAATATTCTTCAATCAAAAACGAATTAAGAGCCCCTCATGATTATAGGACTGATATGGGGGAAGGCTTTTTGTTTTTAAGAGTGTGGGGTGTATCTTAAGTATGTGTGAGGGGGGTGAAGTATTGTCCTTTTGGGTGGGGGCAAGGTAATGAAAATGGAGGCGAGAGCTGCTGGATGCTTGAGCCCGTGTGGGGGAGGTTTCTTTAGAGGGGGCGGGGAAGGATGGGAGGCCGCTTAAAATGGCGAGGGAGATTATTCAAAATGTTTATGGTTTGCATATCCCCAATGAAATGCGAGCAAGTCTAAACAATCTCGTAAATGATCGGCAAGGGAGTTTTGTTTGCGTTTTGAAGAACTTAATTCTTT